>JAZQOE010000001.1:0-13846 GCA_045627705.1 Kiritimatiellia bacterium
CGCGAGTTTCCGGCCGACACAGGACATGGTGCGCGAGGCGCTCGGATCCATGCTGGTGACGGAGATTCCCGGTTCGAGATTCCTCGACCTCTATGCCGGCTCCGGCGCAGTGGGCCTTGAGGCGCTCAGCCGCGGCGCGGCCAGCGTCACATGGGTCGAGGCAGACCGTCGGAACTGGAAGCTACTGCGCGAAAACGCCGAATCCCTCGGCGTCGATGCGGCACAATCATATTGCGCCGACGCGCTGAAATGGGTTTCGTCATTCGGCAAAGGCCACATCTACGACATAATCTTCGCGGACCCGCCATACGCCGACACGCGCGAAAACGGCATACAGCGTCTCATGGAGCTTTGCGCGAAACAAGGCATGGTTCCCGATGGCGGCATCTTCGTTTCCGAACAGGCGTCCGACACACATGCTGTTCCGACCGAAGGCTGGGAAATCCTGCGCGACCGAGAATACGGCAAGACGCGTCTCGTGATATGGCGCAAGCTCCCGGCGGAAGGCGCGGATGAAACCGCGAAGAAAGACGAGGTGAACAATGGTTGACAGGGCAGTCTATCCCGGCACATTCGATCCAATCACCCTCGGCCATCTCGACTTGATCGTGCGCTCGGCCGAAATCTTCGACGAGGTGACTGTCGCCGTGGCCGCAAGTAGCTCAAAGCCAGGCGCGATGTTCGGGCTCGAGGAACGCATGCAGATGATCCGCGAGGCGGCGGCCGATGTCGGCGTCAAGATCAAGGTCGATGTGCTCGACACATTGCTTGTCGATTTCTGCCGCAGCCACGGCATACGCGTGATCATCCGCGGCCTCCGCGCGTACTCCGACTTCGAAAACGAATTCCAGATGTCGCTCGCCAACCGCAAGCTCGCGCCCGAAGTCGAGACAATGTTCCTTATGCCGCAGGAAGAGCACAGTTATGTGACCGCGACGACCGTGCGCGAAGTCGCGCGCTATGGCGCATCGACCGAAAGCTTCGTCCCGCGCGCGGTCCTCCCGCACATCGAACGCTACCTGCAGGCCAATCCGTGCCAGCGAATCATCGGCAAGGGAGGAATGAAGTGACAGCGGAAAAGCTGGTGATAGACGTCGCGCGACTTGAACGCGACGGCGAGGATTTCGAAGGCGAAATCGATCCCGAAACCGTTGACTATTCGCTGACCGAAGCCGACTTCGCAAAGCCTGTCGGCGGCCTTCGCTACCGGCTTTTCGTCCAGTTGCTCGGCGAGGAACTCCTCGTTCGCGGATCCATCTCGCAGGACTTCGAGCGAATCTGCTCGCGCTGCGCGATCGAGTTCAACGAATACATCGAGGTCCCTTCGTTCGTCGCCTCCATCGAAGTGGCGGATTCCGATTCTTTCGTGGACTTGACTGGCGAGCTTCGCGAGGCTATACTACTCGACTTTCCGGGCTATCCAGTCTGCCGCCCCGACTGCAGGGGGCTGTGCCAGCATTGCGGAGCCGATCTAAACCTCGGCCCCTGCGGATGCGGGGATTCCAGCGAGCCAGACACTTGCTGGGGCGGATTGGACAAACTGAATCTGCAGTAGGACAATTTGCGCGCGGCGATGTCGCCAAGCGCTGGAGAAAAGAACCATGGCCGTACCAAAGCATAAGAAATCAAAGATGCGCAAGCGCATGCGCTTGGTCCACACGATGAAGGCGAACCTCTCGCAGGTTCAGGTGTGCCCCAACTGCGGCGCGCCCCAGCAGTCCCACCACGTCTGCCCCTCCTGCGGTTACTATCGCGGCCGCCAGGTGCTGACGGTCGAAGTGGCCTGATCCACATAATCCCGTTTCCACCCGGTGCCGCGCCGTTTGAACGACTTGGCGCCGGGTGTTTTTTATTTTGACAAGCCGGTTATCCCGACGGAGGTTGCCATGCGCGTAGCCGTGGATGTAATGGGCGGCGACAATGCTCCGGGCGAAATCGTCCGCGGATGCCTTGACGCCGTAGAGGGGCTGCCAGATGACGTGAGCGTCATCATGTGCGGCGATCAGGAGACAATCGCGCGAGAGGTCGTCGCCGCTGGCGGCAAGCTCAGCGAGCGCCTCGCGATTTTCCATTGCTCCGAAGTGGTCGGCATGGAAGACCAGCCCGCGATCGCGGTCCGCAAGAAGCGCGATGCGTCGATCAACTGGTGCAACGAGCTTGTCAAGCGTGGCGAGGCCGAAGCCGCGATTTCCGCCGGCAACAGCGGCGCGATGTCCGCTTCCGCCCTCTTCCACATCGGCCGCATCAAGGGTGTGCTCCGCCCGGCGATCGCGATGGTTCTCCCCACCCGCAATCCAGACCGTCCGCTACTCCTTCTCGATGCCGGCGCCAACACAGATTGCGACGAGCGCATGCTCGCGCAGTTCGCGGTGATGGGCAGCATCTATTCCGAATGCGTCGTAAGGCGCACGAGCCCTGTCGTCGGCCTGCTCAGCATCGGCACCGAGGAATGCAAGGGCAACGAGCTCACGCACAAGGCATTCAAGATCATCCAGAAGGCCGGCGTCAATTTCCGCGGCAACATCGAAGGCCACGACCTCTTCCGTGGCGAGATCGATGTGGCCGTAACCGATGGCTTCGTTGGCAATGTGGTCCTCAAGACAACCGAAAGCGTTGCCCGAGCGATGGGCGGATGGATCAAGGATGAGATCACTGCCAATGCCGTCCGTCTCGCTGGCGCCGCGCTTCTCAAGGGCGCGTTCAAGTCGCTCAAGGAGCGCATGGATCCCGACAACTATGGCGGCGCACCGCTTCTAGGCGTGAACGGCATTTCAGTGATCACCCACGGCTCGGCCACGCGCAAGACCATTTTCCACTCGATCCGCGTGACGCGCGATCTCGTTGCCGGCAACATGGTCCAGCGCATTGCGGAACGCATTTCCGGCAAGGTCGCGAATGCCAAATAACCTTCGCGGCCACCATCTTTCCCACATCCCGCTTCATTCCGTTTAGCAATGGACAAGACCGCCCTATTCTTCGCCGGACAAGGCGCACAGTTTGTTGGCATGGCCTCCGACCTTGCCGCCGCCGATCCCGAAATCGCGTCTCTCTTCGACCGCGCAAAAGATGTCCTCGGCTTCGATCTCAAGCGCATCTGCTTCGAAGGCCCGATCGAGGAACTCACGCGCTCGAACATCTGCCAGCCCGCAGTATTCACCGCGAGCGCCGCCTGTTTCACAGCGCTCCGCAAGCGCATGCCCGAAGCGCAGTTCGCAGTTGCCGCCGGCCTCAGTCTCGGCGAGTGGACCGCCCTTTACGCCGCCGGAGTGCTTTCCTTCGAAGACGCCCTTCGTGTCCTCGAAGCTCGCGGCCGCTTTATGCAGGAGGCCTGCGAAGCAACCCCCAGCGGAATGCTCACGCTTCTCGGCGACCTCTCCGAGGAACAACTCGCCGAGATTTGCGCGAAGTCCGGCATGACTGTCGCGAACCGCAATTCCCAACAGCAGACTGTCCTCTCCGGACTCAAGGAGCAAATCCCCGCAGGCGAGGAAGTCGCAAAGTCATTCGGGGTAAAAACGGTCGTCCTCAATGTCGCGGGTGGATTCCACTCCCCGCTCATGGAGCCGGCGCGCGCGAAACTCGCGCCAATCCTCGACACGATTGAATTTCACGAGCCTGCGTTCCCCGTGCTGTCGAACGTCACGGGCGCACCGCATGCGGGCGCCGGCACGATCAAGGCGACCATGCTGCGCCAGGTCGTCGAAGGCGTGCGCTGGCTGGACTGTGTCCGCTGGTGCCTCGCCAACGGCATTTCGCAAACCATCGAGCTCGGCCCCGGCAAGGTCCTCACCGGACTTGCCCGCCGCATCGACCGCTCGATCAACGCGGTCAACGCACAGGACGCCGCAACGCTCGACAAGGCAATCGCCGCCCTTGCGTAGCAGTAAAAAAAACGGCGCGCCGAAAAAGGGAAACCCAATTTGGCGGAGCGCCGTTTTTTATGCGGTTTGGATACCAACGGTTCCTTCGCCGGCGGGCATTTCCTGGCCGAGCAAATCGGATGGCTGGGAGGATTCATATTCCTGCACCCAGCCATTGTCGAAGCCGAGTTCGTCAATCGCCGCGGTGACAAGCTCATACTCGTCTTCGGCGATTGTCCGATTCCAGCCAGGAACTTCGAGGGCGCGGTAAACAGGCGTGTACTGCGACATCACGCTCACATGGATGTCGGTCCCGACATTCTCCGCAAGCCAGCAAAGATTGGCGACTGCCTCTTCGGGATGCCCCGGAAGAACAAGCAACCTGCAGATTACGCCGCGTGTGGCGATCTCGTCGTCGCCCTCGACCCGCAATGGCCCGAGTTCGCGCCAGAACCACTTTAGCGCGGCGCGCGATGCCCCGACATATCCAGGCGCGGCGGATGCCGCCTTCGCCGTTTCATCCGACGCATAGCGAAGATCGCAAAGCGCGATATCCGCGAAATCGCGATAGGCCTCGAGCGTCTCGACCGATTCAAAACCGCTCGTGTTGTAAACGAACGGCAGACGAATCCCCTCGGCGAAAAGCGGCGCCGTCGCCTCGCGTATCACAGGCAGCCAAGGCGTCGGGCTGACAAGATTCCAGTTGTGGCAGCCCTTCTCCGCCAGTCCGCGGAAAATCCCGGTGAGTTGCTCAACAGACACGTCGTCGCCCTTCCCGCCCTGGCTCCACGGATGGTTCTGGCAATACAGGCAGCGCATGGTGCAATGCGAAAAGAAGACGGCCCCAGACCCCTTCACGCCCGTCAGCGGAGGTTCCTCGCCAAAGTGCGGGCCATAGCGGAAGACGCGGGCAGTCGCGCCCGCGCCGCAGAAGCCACGCTGCCCTTCGACGCGATTCGCGCCGCAACGGCGGGGGCAGAGCGAGCAATGCGAAAGTGGGTTGTCCGAGGATGTCAACACATCGCTCATGCGTACACTCCCTCGGCGGCGGTAGAGGGGTCGGGCTGCGCGTCGGAAGCGGCAAACGCGATCGCCTCTTCGATTTTTGCGGAAGCGGCATCGGGAATCGCACTGAACGAATCGTCCCACAAACCGCGCTCGCGGAGCAGCGCCTCAAGGCGGACGAGCGGTTCGTGCTTGCGGGCTTCGGCCTCTTCCTCGCGAGTGCGGTAAACGCGCTGATCGCCGCGCGAATGTCCGGAAAGACGGTATGTTACGCATTCGAGAAGCGTTGGCCCGAATCCTTCGCGCGCGGCGGCAACGGCCTCTTCCGCCGCATTTGCAACGGCCTCGACATCGTTGCCATCGACGCGCGCGGAACGCATCGCATAGCCGGCGGCGCGATCTGCGACATTTGTGTTCGCAAGGCCGCGCGCAGTCGCGGTGGACATCGCGTAACCATTGTTTTCGCAGATGAAGATCGCTGGCAGCTTCCAAAGCGAGGCAAGGTTCAGCGATTCGTGGAAGGTGCCCTGGTTCGATGCGCCGTCGCCAAAGAAGCATGCCACTATGCGCCCGGTCTTCCGCAGCTTCGCATCGAGCGCGAGACCCGTCGCAAACGGGATGCCGCCGCCGGTGATGCCGTTCGAGCCATAGTAGCCAAGCGAAAGGTCCGTCATCATCTGGCTTCCGCCGCGGCCGCGGGCATAACCCGAAACGCCGCCGAAAAGTTCGGCGAGAATGCGGCGCGGCTCGCCGCCACGCGCGATAAAGTGGCCGTGTCCGCGGTGTGTCGATGTCACCGCGTCGCGTTCGTCGAGCGCGGCGCAGATGCCGACGGGTATAGCCTCCTGCCCGATGCAGACATGCGCGGTTCCGCCGATTCGGCCTTCGACGAACAATCTCTCAACCGCTTCCTCGAAGCGTCGTATCAACCACATTTTCTCGTAGCAATCACGCAGGTCGAGTTTCATTTGACGATCTCCAAACAGAATTTCATGCACTGTCCGCCAGCCACCGCGCAAGCTGTTACGCGAGGATCGGCTAACGACTCTTCATTTGCAAGGCAAGACACATCGAGCGCGATGCGAAGCAACTCGGCGGCGCCTTGCGTATCTCCGCAAAGGGCATCGGTGCCTGATGCGGGATCGGATTGCGCGCAGCCTGCGTTGGCATCCGCATTCGCCTGCCACTCGCCCGAAAGAATGCGCGCAAGCGGTTTCGCGCCGCGAGCAATCGCATGTTCCTCGGTCTCGATGAAAAGCGCGACACCCGCTTCGCCGAAGGCATGGCCAGATTGTGCGCCGTCATTCTGCGGAAGCGACTCGGCCGCGCACGCGAGCGCGATGTCCGCATCTCCCGAAGCAATGGAATCGATTGCGGCGAGAAGCGCCTGTGATGACGCGAGGCGCTCCGTCGTAAAATTCAAATGCGGCCCGCGCATTTCCCATTCGGTGGCGACGAGACTGGCGGCGGTGTTAGTGTATGCGTGCTGGAAGAGCATTGGCTTCACGAGGCGCGGGCCTTTGCTTACAAGGTCGCCCCTGAATGCCGCCACGGTATCGGAACCGCCCCAGACTGTGCCGGCGCAAACGGCGCGCCGCTCCGGAGGGACGCCATCGAGGCCGCCAGCCTGGGCGATGGCCATTCCGCAAGCGGAGAGAAGCAGCTCCGACTGGCGGTCGAGATAGTTCTTGGGAGTGGGGACAAACTCGGAGAGTCCGAACGGCGGGACTCGTCCTTCCTCGCGGCCGCTTTCGGATGGTTCGAGAGCGGGCTCGCCCTCGAGCATCGCGAGACGGTTTTCCTCGTCGCCAATTCCAAGCGGCGAAAGGATGCCGATGCCTGTCACCACCACCCGCGCGCGATCGCTACGCGCCGCAGATGACGCGACGGCGCCATCGTCCAATGCGCGGATCGCGACTGCGCCATTGCATCCGCCAATGCCGGCCGAATTTGAAAGCGCGAGTTTGATCGCGGCCTTTCGCGGCGCGCCGCAAACGATATCGAGCGGGCATTCCGGATCCTTTTCGGCGAGATTCGCGGTTGGCGGAATCACACCCTCGCGGACAGCCATCACCGTCGCGATAACTTCGGCGGTACCGGCCGCTCCGAGGAGATGGCCGACCGTTCCCTTCACCGAAGACACGGGAATGGCATTCGCGCGATCGCCGCAAAGATCCTGGAAGGCCTGCGTCTCCGTGAGATCGTTGTGCTTGGTGCCAGTGCCGTGCGCATTGAAGTAATCGATGTCGGCAGGAGCCGCGCCGGCGTGTTCGATCGCGCGGCGCATCACTGAAAGCGAACCTGCGCCGCGGGGAGCGGGTGCGGTGAGATGGTAGCCGTTGCTGCCTGTCGCCCAGCCGGCGAGGACGGCGAGCGGCGCGCCGTTTCGCGCCTTGCATGCGGCAGCGCTTTCGACCAGGATCGCGGCGGCGCCCTCGCTGAAGAGGGTTCCGGAACGGTGTGCGTCGAATGGACGGACAACGGATTCGCGCGTCATCGTGCGCAATGCGCAGAGGCCGCTCCAGGAAAACGGGGAAAGCTCGTCGAAGCCAACGACCAGGGCGCGATCGATGCGTCCGGCTTCGATCATGTCCGCCGCATACGCGAGGGCGGAGGCGCCGGAAGAACACGAAAGAGAAACCGTCGCGCGAATGCCTTTGATTCCGAGGATGTCGGCTATCTTGCCTTGCGCGAAATCCTGCGGGCCAGGGCAATTCGCCCCGAAATTCGTCGCGGCGATCAATGCGCAGTCCGCGATTTGCCCGGCGGAAAGCGGAGCGAGCGCCTCGCGTGCCGCGGCGACAGCGAAACCGACGGATTTAGGAATCGATGGATCGCCGGCAGACGTGGCATCGATCTGTCCGCCATGCGTTACCGCCATCACGGTGCCCGGGAAGAAATCGACGGGCTTCAGTATGCTTTCGCCCTTGAGAAGTGCCTGCCAGAAGGCGGCGATGCCCACGCCTGCGGGCGTAACCGCGCCCATGCCGGAAACATAGATTTTTGGAATCATGGCAAAGACTACTATTCCACGTCCTTGAGATAACCGGAGACATCGACGCCGCTTGCGGCCGCCTTTTCAAACCATTGTCGGGCTGCGGCCTTGTCCTGGGCAACGCCCGTACCCGTCGCCAGGCAGTATCCGTACCAGACCTGGGCGGCGGGAACGCCCTGATTCGCGGCCTGCAGGAAACGCCTTGCCGCATTGGGGGCGTCGGACATCTTCATCGAGACGATACCATCGATATACTGGGCCATGGCGATTCCAGAATCCGCCGCACGGGCGACATACTCCCTGCCGCCTTGCAGATCGGTCTTAAGACCCGAACCAAGGAGCAGGCACATGCCGTAACGGAATTCGCCATCGTGGTTCCCATGCTCCGCCGCCTTCGCGAAAAGCTCGGCGGCACGCTTTGCGTTCTTCGCGACGCCGTTGCCATCGAAGAAGCAAGTGCCCAGCTCGACTTGCGCAGGGGCGAAATCCTGATCGGCGGCGAGAGTCAGCCACGACACCGCCTCCCGCGCATTGCAAGCGATGCCATGTCCAGTTTGAAGCGCTTTGCCGAGATGCATCTGGCCGGAGGCGGAGCCATTGCGCGCGGCATTGCGGTACCAGTATGTGGATTCCGCCGCATCAGCGGCATCGCCTGATTGCGCCAGGAAATTACCGAGGGCCACCTGCGCGGCTGGATAGTCCTGGACAGCGGCGGCACGAAGCAGCCGGACGGCTTCGTCGGCATTGTCCTTTGGCGACCCTTTCAACAGCATCAGGCCGAGACGAGTCTTTGCCTCTGGCTGGCCGGCATCGGCGGCGCGACGGAAGCATGCCGCGGCTTCGGGACTGGATAGGGAACCGGCCCATGTGTCTCCCATGGGGTAGCCGATATCCGACGCCCTGCGGAACCATGAAAGAGCCTCGTCTTTCATGCCGTCCTTCATTCGGGCATAACCGAACCACGTCATTGCGGGCGCGAAATCCGCGTTCGCGGCGCGGAGGAAGAACTCTTCGGCCGTGGCGGTGTCGCCAGACTCCATGGCCCTAGTCGCGCGGAGGAAATCGATTCCGGGATCGACGGTTTCAAATTCGTCGAGCTTCACAACTGAATCGGCGAGCGCGGGGATATCCGCCGAGCGGAGGAACAGGACTCCGTCTTTCACGGGAGACTCAGTCCAATCGACACCGCGGACCTCGGACCCACTGATCGACATCTTCCACCAGAGGCCGCAGGATCCGTTGTCCCACGAGGCCAGCGAGCGAGGCCAGCCATTCCTGCCCGCGAGCAGCAGCCGCGACGGGAACAACCTGTCGGCGACGGCGTTCAAATCGGCGAACACATCGGTCACTCGCACGCGGCGGCCGCAAGCCTTCGGAGCTACGCGCCATACGAGACGGCAGCCATCGCCACCATCGACTTCGAATGGGACCGTATTCGCGACAATGCCGCGGATCAACGCCGTCACATCGATGACCCTGCCATCTTCATCGGCCTCGATCCTGCCGCGGCAAAGCTCGAATGCGATCCGCGGCGCGCCCGGATTGGCCGCCGAGAGCCACGCGCGGGAAGCCCTGTCGGCATCGAGCCTCATGGCGAATTCCACAACCAGGCCGCGCGGGTCATTGGAGGGAACGATGAAACCATGTTCAAGGCCAGGCGCGATCACGGGCATTGCAACGCCGATTTCACGGCCATCGACTTCAACTGGCATTTCAATCGACCTGCAGCGGAAGGGATCGAGCGAGAGATTCACGAAACGCATGCCGAAGCGCATTTCAATATGGGTGTCCGGCGAAACAGCGGAGACTTGGCGGGCGACCGCGAATGCCTGCGACACTCGCTGGGCGGACAGCGCGTTCCATCCGACATTGCCGGAACCGAAAAGACTGAATTCCCTGACGAGGAGCGGCAGGCGCTGATCGCCATCGCAAAGCCCGTTGAACGGGTGGACGCTGGCGGCACTGGCGCGACCGGGGCGTTCGGATTCCCATTTCTCGCGGCTGAAAAGTGTCACGCGGGCATCCCTGGCGAACTCTTCGCGAACCGGACGTTCCATGAAGCAATCGCCCGGCGCAGTGCCGGAATCGCTCGACGCGGCGCGCAAGGCATCGGGATTCCATGCGAGGGAAAGCGACTCCACAGACCAATAGATTGGGCTTTGCGCAATCGATGGAAGAGGGTCGTCCGTATCGCAGACGCCATCGCCATCGCTGTCGATATCGCGGAACATCAGCATTTCAAGCCGATCGAGATTGCTCTCCAACCCCTCGATCTTTTCCTCTTCGGGACGGTTCTTCAGCTCGATGATTCCGGCCAGGATAATCTCCTCTTTGTGGCGCATCGGGTCTTCCTTGTCGGGATACGCCTTGCGGATCGCCTTCTCGCACTTGGCGCGCAACCTGGCGATCTGCGGGGAGACATCACCATCATCGGCGGACGAATTCGACGCCGCGGCAAGCAAAAACACGGTGCACAAGAGCGCCACGGAAAGGGAGAAACGGGAAGTGGAAACGAGAGATTTCTTCATGGCACGATAGTAGCAAAGCACTGAAAGCGTGGCAAGCGCGGTCGTTGACCTGGCGTGACGGTCGCTTCCGCCTTGCCAAGTTTGACATTGCGGGCGATGGGGCGTACAATATCCGCAATTCATTTTCGGAGCGGACCAGGCTTTCACGGGCAGGCGCCCATGCGTCACGAGGCGCACGTCTTCCCGGCCCAGGTGCGCACGCCAACCTCGAAAGATCTCATGGCCAAGAAAATCATGGTCGACGGCAATACCGCGGCCGCACAGATCGCCTTCGCGTGCTCGGAAGTAGCCGCGATCTACCCGATCACCCCGTCGTCCCCGATGGCGGAAACATGCGATGAGCTCGCCGCTCACGCCAAGACGAACATCTGGGGTTCGATCCCGTCCATCGTCGAGATGGAGCCCGAGGGCGGCGCCGCCGGCGCAGTCCACGGCTCGCTCACGACTGGCTCCCTCACGACGACCTTCACGGCGTCCCAGGGCCTGCTCCTCATGATTCCGAACATGTACAAGATCGCCGGCGAACTCACGCCGACCGTCTTCCATGTCTCCGCCCGCTCCCTCGCCTGCCAGGGCCTCTGCATCTTCGGCGACCAGGGCGACGTCATGGCCTGCCGCCAGACCGGCTTCGCGATGCTCTGCTCCAACTCCGTCCAGGAAGCGCACGACATGGCGATGGTGGCCCACGCCTCCACGCTTGAGTCGAAGGTCCCGTTCCTCCACTTCTTCGACGGCTTCCGCACATCGCACGAAGTCCAGAAGATCGACGAGATCCCGACCGAAGTCATCCGCGAGATGATCAACGACGACTACGTCGCCGACTTCCGCGCCCGCGCCCTCAACCCCGAGCATCCCACGATGCGCGGCACGGCGCAGAACCCCGACATGAACTTCCAGGGCCGCGAGTCCTGCCAGAAGTACTACGACGCCACGCCCGCGATCGTCCAGAAGTACATGGACCAGTTCGCGAAGCTCACCGGCCGCGCGTACAAGCTCTACGACTATGTCGGCGCGCCCGACGCCGAGTACGTCGCCATCGCGATGGGCTCCGGCTGCGACACCCTCCACGAGACTGTCGATGCGCTCGTCAAGCAGGGCAAGAAGGTCGGCCTCATCAAGATCCACCTCTACCGCCCCTTCTCGATGAAGGATTTCGTCGCCGCGATCCCCTCCACGGTCAAGTGCATCACCGTCCTCGACCGCACGAAGGAACCCGGCGCGATCGGCGATCCGCTGTACCTCGACGTCTGCGCCGCGATCGGCCAGGCCAAGCAGGAAGGCATCATCAGCTGGAAGTACCCGGCCATCCTCGCCGGCCGCTACGGCATCGGCTCGAAGGACTTCACCCCGCAGATGTGCGCCAACATCTACGCGAACATGGCCGCCGCCAAGCCGGTCGACCACTTCGTCGTGGGCATCGTCGATGACGTCTCCGGCCGCTACATCCTCGGCGACGAGGGCTTCGTCGTCCCGAAGGGCGACCGCAAGGAGTGCATGTTCTGGGGCCTCGGCGCCGACGGCACGGTCGGTGCGAACAAGAACTCCATCAAGATCATCGGCAACTACACCGAGAACTTCGCCCAGGGCTACTTCGAGTATGACTCCAAGAAGTCCGGCGGCGTGACGATCTCGCACCTCCGCTTCGGCAGCGACATGATCCGCTCGCCGTACTTCATCAACTCCGCCGACTTCACCGCCTGCCACTGCTTCCCGTACCTCGAGAAGTACGACATGCTCAAGGCCGCGAAGCCCGGTTCCGTGTTCCTCCTCGCCTCGCCCTACTCCGCGGCCGAGATCTGGGACCACATGCCCGACGAGGTCGAAGAGGCCATCATCGCCAAGAACATCAAGTTCTACGTGATCGACGCCGCCAAGATCGCCCGCGAGAATGGCATGGGCACGCGCACCAACACCGTCCTCCAGACCGCGTTCTTCAAGCTCTCCGGCATCACGCTGAAGAAGGCCGACGGCACGGTCCTCGATCCTATCCAGGTTCTCAAGGACTACGCCGAGAAGGCCTACTCCAAGAAGGGCCAGGAAGTCGTCGAGATGAACTGGAAGTGCATCGAGGCCGCCGCGAGCGCCATCGAGGAGGTCAAGTACCCCTCCGCCCCCGCCGGCAAGATCAAGATGCCGCCCGCAGTCTCCGCCGAGGCGCCCGAGTTCATCAAGAACGTCACCGCCAAGATGATCGCCCAGAAGGGCAACGACCTCAAGGTCTCCGAGATCCCCGACGACGGCACATGGCCCACCGCCACCACGCAGTGGGAGAAGCGCAACGTCGCCGCGTTCATCCCGCAGTGGGACCCCGCCGCCTGCATCCAGTGCGGCCAGTGCTCCGCGATCTGCTCTCACGCCGCGATCCGCATCAAGGCATTCGCCGCCGCCGACCTCGCCGGCGCACCCGCGACCTTCAAGAGCGCCGACGCCAAGCCCGCCCTCAAGGCCTTCGGCGAGAAGGTGACCGTCCAGGTCGCCCCCGAAGACTGCATGGGCTGCGAGCTCTGCGTCGTCAAGTGCCCGATGGCCGCCAAGGGCGCCCTCAAGATGGTCGAGCAGATCCCGCTCCGCAAGTCCGAGGCCGAGAACTGGAAGTTCTTCCTCGACCTCCCCGAAGTCGATCCCGTCAAGCTCGACACGAAGAAGCTCCTCGACTCCCAGCTCAAGCGCCCGCTCTTCGAGTTCTCCGGCGCCTGCGCGGGCTGCGGCGAGACCCCCTACGTCAAGCTGCTCACCCAGATCTGCGGCGACCGCCTGCTCATCGCGAACGCCACCGGCTGCTCGTCGATCTACGGCGGCAACCTGCCCACCACCCCGTACTGCCAGCGCAAGGATGGCAAGGGTCCGGCATGGTCGAACTCGCTCTTCGAGGACAACGCACAGTTCGGCCTCGGCATGCGCGTTTCGTCCGACAAGCTCTACGCCTACGCGATGGAGCTGGTTGACAAGATTCTCGCCAAGGATGAGGCTCCCGCCGCGATCAAGGACGTCTGCTCCAAGATCAAGGCGATCAACCAGTACGACGAGAAGGGCCAGGGCGTCGAAGCCATGCGCGCCGCCGTCGCCGAGCTCAAGGCAGCCCTGAAGGGCAACTGCTGCTCCGGCAAGGAAGGCGTCGCCTGCACATGCCCGATCGGCAAGCAGCTCCTCGCTGTCGCCGACGACCTCGTCCGCAAGTCCGTGTGGATCCTCGGCGGCGACGGCTGGGCCTACGATATCGGCTACGGCGGACTCGACCACGTCCTCGCCTCCGGCAAGAACGTCAAGATCCTCGTCATGGATACCGAGGTTTACTCGCACACCGGCGGACAGGCTTCCAAGTCCACGCCGATCGGCGCGATCGCCAAGTTCGCGGCGGCCGGCAAGCAGCAGGCCAAGAAGAACCTCGGCCTGATGCAGATGCAGTACAAGAACGTCTATGTCGCGTACGTCTCGATGGGCGCGAACCCCGCCGCCAC
>JAZQOE010000002.1:0-30059 GCA_045627705.1 Kiritimatiellia bacterium
CCGGAGCGCGTCGCCGCGCTCCAGGACGCAATCAACTCAATCCACAGGAAACTGCTCGACGGGAGGACCGCGAATGAAGCTTACCTATCTGCTGCCTAGGCGAATCCGGAAAATACTGTCCGAGTTCGCTTGCAATTCACCCATTGCGCGTTGCGCCATAATTCCCGTTACCGGGATGCGTAATGATTAAAGGGACTATTTAAGTCAAACCCATCCCTGCCGTCCCAAAACAAATTACTGCCCTGCGGAAGCCGCGAGGCGAAGGCCTAGGCCTATGCTCCTGCCGTCACGGATGTACCTGAAGCGATCTGTGGAACGGCAACCTTCGACCGCGTAGTTCCAACTGCCTCCACGGTTCACATGGAGATCCCCCGACATGGCACCAGACGGATCCTCCACCGAACCATCAGGATAGTTCCCATAGCAGTCCTGACACCACTCCCACACGTTGCCGCTCATGTCGTGGATCCCCAGTTCGTTCGCCACCTTCGTGCCAACCGAATGCGTCTTGCCGCCGCTGTTGCCATAGTACCACGCGACTTCCCCGGCATTGTCCGACCCGCTGTACTTGTACCCCTTGCCCTTCGTCCCGCCCCGTGCCGCAAACTCCCACTGCGCCTCCGTCGGCAACGCAAACCTGACATCGCCCTGCAACCCGTTCAACTTCCGTATGAACTCCTGGCATTCGTCCCAGCTCACGCGTTCGACGGGCAGATCATCACCTTTAAAATTCGACGGGTTGTCGCCCATCACGGCTTTCCACTGCCCCTGTGTAACCTCCGTCTTCCCCATCCAGTATCCCTTTGTAAGCGTTACACGGCATATCGGCATTTCGTCACTGTCCGCATCACCATCATTCGACCCCATATCGAACGAACCTGGCGTCACCCACACCAAATCGAACTGTACGCCTTTCACAGTTACCATCTTCGTCGCACCTACAGCGTGTATCTCAAGCTCGGACAACACCACCACCTTGTCACGTTCGCCCGACCAATCCGCCGTAAATGCGATCTTTCCCTCGTATTTCCTTCCGCCCGCAGCAAAGTCCACAACGCCTTCGTATTCCTTGCCAGTCTCAAGCCGCAACTTCTTCGGCAGATTGTATTCCTTGCCTCCAAGCATGAGCCTCGCGCCGGAAACAACGACACCGCCGACCTTTGCGGAAATGGTCGCAACGGGCTGCAAGCTCCCATCATCCTCGTTCCCTGGCCTGAACGCTTTCTGGTCGCCCGCGACGGAATCAAGCGCTTCCCAGACCACATCGCTTCCATCAGGCCGATTGCCATGTAAGACTATGACCGGTATCACTACTGCGGCGATTGCCGCAAGCGCTGCGGCAATCCACAAGGCAGTCTTGCGAAACCTGCGCCATGAAACCAGCGAAGGTTGCTGATTCCGTATCGCCCGAATGAACTCGCCGCAGTTCGCGAAGCGCTGGGCGCGATCCTTCGACAGCGCCTTCGCCAGCGCGGAGTTCACATTCGCGGGAAGGCCATCGATCGGTTTGGGCGGTTCGTTCTTGACGGCATTGGACATGATAACGGCATCGCCTGTCTCGAATGCGCCCGCGAACGGCACAGCGCCCGAAAGCAGCTCGTATGCGATGCACGCGAGCGCATACTGGTCCGTACGACCGTCTTGATGTTCGCCTATCCACTGTTCCGGCGCCATGTACGGGCGCGTCCCGGAAGTGTTGCCGCCCTCCTGGCTCACACGGCTCATCGAGGAACGAATCTCCGCCGCGAGGCCGAAATCCAAAACGCGGGCGCGGATGTTGCCCGTCACGGAATCTGTTTCGATCATCACGTTCTGCGGCTTCACGTCGCGGTGGACAATATGCTCGCCGTGCGCGTAGTCGAGCGCGGAGGCGATCTGCGAGCAGATGTCGAGAGCCTTGTCGAAGGGGACTTTCCCGCCGGCGAACTGGCATCGCCAGCTCGACAGCGTCACGCCTGGCGCGTAGGTCATCACCATAACCGGATCGCCGCCAAAGACGCGCAATTCGCGCTTTGCCGATTCATCCACGTATTGTGCGTCCATAGCGCGGTGCAACACATGCGCCGCAGCGATGTTCGGATGCGATAGCTTCGCCGTGAGCGCGAAGTTCGCGCGGACGCGCTCCATCTCTTCGGCATTCACCTTGAGGACAGGATGAAGCGTCTTGATGGCGTATTCCACGCCGGACACCATGTCGCGCGCAAGGTACACCACGCCAAATCCTCCGCCGCCGAGCTTGCGGACGAGTTCATATTGGTCTATGCGGCCGAGCACGGCGGGCACGCCGCCATCAGGGCACATCGCGGCGAGGGAACAACGCGATCGCCCCTGTTCGCACTGCCGCAGTTCCGCGCCTTCAGATTGCATCGTCGGCATCGAGTCGAGGGATTGTCCGTGTATGTCCATGGCGGTTGATTTTACCATACCGTGCAACGCGCCGGCAATTATGACGAACAAAAGGCAAGAGGTGGTAAAATTGTCTGCTTAATCTTACCTATTGCCTCCTAAAAAACCAGCGCACCGCTTTCGACAAATGGCAATGGGGGCAGAAGGAACCAAACCCATCCGATGGAAATTCGCGGGCGGACGCATGCAAGGCATGCCAGTCCGACCCGCGTCATTCCGCCGTCCCAAAGGAAGATTATTACTGCCCTGCGGAAGCAGCAAGGCGGAAGCCCTGGTGATGGTTCTGTCCGTCCGGGGTGTACTTGAGACGACATGCGGGGCGGCAACCATCGACCGCGTAGTTCCAGCTACCGCCACGGCTCACACGGAAAACACCAGACCCGGCACCAGACGGATCCTCCACAGAATCATCAGGATAGTTCCCGTACCAGTCCTGACACCACTCCCACACGTTGCCGCTCATGTCGTGGATCCCCAGTTCGTTCGCCGCCTTCGTACCCACGTGATGTGCCTCGCCACCGCTGTTGCCAAAGTACCACGCGACTTCCCCGACATTGTACGACCCGCTATATTTGCACCCCTTGCCCTTCGTCCCGCCCCGTGCCGCAAACTCCCACTGCGCCTCCGTCGGCAACGCAAACTTGACCTCGCCCTGCAACCCATTCAATTTCTCGATGAACTTCTGACAGTCATACCAACTCACATTTTTAACAGGAAAGTCATCCCCATTCCAATTAGAAGGGTTGTCGCCCATCACCGCCTCCCACTGCTTTTGCGTAACCTCTGTCTTACCTATCCAGTACCCCTTTGTCAATGTCACCTTGTGGACAGGCTTCTCGTCTTTCTTCGCATCGCTGTCGTTAGCCCCCATATCGAACGAACCGGGCGCCACCCACACCAAATCGAACCGCACGCCATTCACCGTCAACGTATTGGTATCCCCGGCCACGGCTTCCTTGCCATCAAGCCTGGGCTTCGCGACGGGAACCTCGCTGCCACCTACCTTTGCGGAAACAACCGCCATCGGACGCAGATGGTCCTCCGCATCTCGCTTCAACTCCTGTGCCTCCGGATCGTTCGCGACGAACTTGAGCGCCTCGTCCGCCGCGTCCAGACTGTCCTCCCACGCCTCCGCTTCCGCGAACTTGCGTGCCGCATTCACCTTGCTGGCGCAACGTGCGCGGTTCGCCTCGCCGATAGCCGCCTTGTAGAATTTGATCGCCTCATCCGCCTTCGCCTCAGCGCCAGTGAAGTCGCTTTCGTCGAGACTGGCATCCTTCGCCTTCACCGCCGCTTCCGCCTTCGCGATCTCCGCCTGGCTCAATTCCTTCGCTTCCCCCGCCTTCGCCGCCAATCCTGAGATTTCCTTCTCCTTCCCGCGGACAGCGTCGCGCGCCTCCATGTTCGCGGATATCCATTCGGTATCATCGCGAACCCTGTTCTTCAGGGTGTTCGCATTTTCAAGGTCTTCCGCCGCGAAAAGCTTCTCCAGTTCCGCCATCGCGGAATCGGCATCCTTGAAGCGTCGGGAGAACTCGTGGTCGGCTCCCGCGCGAAGCCGCTCGACATTCGAAAGTGATTCGCGGGCTGCTTCCTTGGCCTGTGCCACCTCGCCTTCCTTCCTTTCGCGCTCGCGCTTCTCGAGCCGGGTTGCGGCAGATTTGGAATCCTCCTCCTTCAACTTCTCCGGCGCGGCGGCGCTTTTCGCATCGCGCGCGGCAGCGTCGATCTCATCCAGATCTGGTTCTTCCGCAGCCGATTGTTCCGCGATTACATCGGTTGGCTGTGGTGCCGGCTCTGCCTCGATTGCCAGCGCAATCGGTTCGGCGGCAGGCGCTGGTTCCCCTGGCGGCATGGATCCCGTGACCTCGGCCGTCTCGGCATCGGATTGCGGTTCCATGTCCGTCGGGGCCGCCACCTCCACCGACGCCTTGATTCCGTCGACCGACTTGTCGCGGCCGACCATGACAGGTATCGCGACAGCGGCGGAGAGCGCCACGAACGCCGCCGCGATCCACGCGCCGGCCCTGCGGGACCTGCGCCGCGGAACGGACGCGGGGGCAACGATCACCTTGCGTATCGCCCCGATAAACTCACCGCAGTTCGCGAAGCGCTGGGCGCGATCCTTCGACAGCGCCTTCATTAGCGCGGCGTTCACGTTCGCCGAAAGGCCGTCGATTGGTTCGGGTGCCATGTTCATGACCGCATTGGACATGATAACGGCATCGCCGGTCTCGAATGCGCCCGCGAACGGCACCGCCCCAGAAAGCAGTTCATACGCGATGCAAGCAAGCGCGTACTGGTCCGTGCGGCCGTCCTGGTGCTTGCCGCTCCACTGCTCCGAAGCCATGTATGGGCGCGTCCCGGAGGTGTCGCCGCCCTCCTGGCTCACGCGGCTCATCGAAGACCTTATCTCCGCCGCGAGGCCGAAGTCCAGCACGCGGGCGCGGATGTTGCCCGTCGCAGGTTCCGTCTCAATCATCACGTTCTGCGGCTTCACGTCGCGGTGTACCACATGCTCGCCGTGCGCGTAGTCGAGTGCGGAGGCAATCTGCGACAGGATGTCGAGCGCCTTCTCGAAGGGGACTCTCCCGCCGGCGAACTGGCGCCGCCAACTCGACAGCGTCACGCCCGGCGCGTAGGTCATCACCATCACGGGATCGCCGCCGAAAACGCGTAACTCGCGCTTCGTCTCTTCGTCGGCGTACTTCACGTCCATAGCGCGGTGCAATACATGTGCCGCCGCGATATTCGGATGCGACAACTTCGCCGTGAGCACGAAGTTCGAGCGTACTCTCGCCATCTCCTCGGCATTCGTCTTTAGAAGTGGGTGGAGCGTCTTGATGGCGAACTCCATGCCTGACATCGTGTCGCGCACGAGGTACACCACGCCAAATCCTCCGCCGCCAAGCTTGCGGACGAGTTCATATTGGTCTATGCGGCCGAGCACGGCGGGCGTACCGTCACAGGCAAGCATCGTTGGAAGCGAATCAAGCGATTGCCCCTGTTCGTACTGGCGCGGCTCCGCGCCTACCGCTTGCATCGTCGGCATCGAGTCGAGGGATTGTTCGCGTATATCCATAACGGCTGGATTTTACCATGCCACGCAGCGCGATGGCAATTATGACGGGTAGGAGGTAATTAGGCGGGAGGCGAAAGGTAGGAGGCAAGAGGTGGTGAAACTGTCTATCTAGTCTTACCTCCTACCTATTACCTACCTAAAAACGGTGACTGACCCCGCTTGCGAAGGGTTATTTTTGGGGGCGCTCCATGTCGATTGCAACCGCGCCGAAGAGAATGATCGAATAACCGAGGATTTCAAAGGATTCCTGGACGATGTTCTTTATCGAACGCATTCTGACGCCATCGACCAGATTACTCCAGATGCCCTTGTAACTCACGGCCTGGGCGAAAGCTCCAACCACAATCAAGCCAAGGAGCACATAGTGGAAAGCACTAGTCCGCGTGAACTCAATACACTGTGCGACGGCCTTCTTGAAATTGCGGATGGCATAGATTCCAAAGGCAATCCAGATTGGCAGGCAGATGAACTTCCATGCGCCATGGAAAAGCAAGATATCTATCGGCCCGTCATTTTCGCGGATTACAGCGGAGGCCATGATTGCGCCGAGCAGTGCGAGCGGGATACGAAGCGGCTTGTTCGCCCTGGCATTCACGAAAAACGCGAAAGCGGAAAATTCGAGAATGGCAAGTTGCGTCATCTCCACGATTCCGTTCTCGTTCATATTCTTGAAGAGACGCAGGTCAAGAATGACGCACAACCCTGTGGCCGCAAGAACTATCGCCTGGACGGCGAACATCTTCAGGGCGCGCAAGTATTCCTTTTTGTCATCGATCATTTCATGCGGACATTGTCCTGTAGCGGGGCGATGTCAATTATCAGTTGGCTGCTGGAAAGCGGCGCGCCGCGAAATCATGCGCAATTTCGCGGCGCTCCGTTTTTTGTCCCACAAAGATGCGACAGCAGAATTAGCGCATCTTGGGCTTGAGTTCCTGGGAAAGGCGGTCAAGTTCTAGAATCGTCTGTTTGGGGAACTTCGCGCGATCCTTCTGGAGGCCATTGACAATCTCCAGTGCCCGTGCGCGATTGCCGTTGCGCAGGTAAAGGCTGGCGAGGTTGATGCTCACGCGCGGGTCGTCGGAGAAGAGTTCAATGGCCTTGAGATACATCGCCTCGGCCTCTTCGGTGCGCCCGGTATCGGCAAGGATGCCTCCGAGGGTGTCGTAGGCCGCGTAGAGGTCGTCCTTCATCGAAATCGCCTCGCGGGCATACTTCTCGGCGTCCTCGTTGCGGCCGGTCTGGTGGAGCAGCTCGGCGAGGTCGTTGAGGGACGCTGCGGTACGTGTCGAGGCGACGCTGCGGCGGAGATATTCCTCGGCCTCCTCGTTGCGGCCATAATCCATCATCACGGAACCCATGATGTAGTTCGCGAAACTGTTGTCGCGGCTCACGCGGAGGAGTTGACGTGCATGCGTCTCGCCGCGACGCTTGTCGTTCATCATGAAATCGAGACGGAGAAGCCACTCGAGAATCACGGTCGCCGATGGACGTAGCGCGTATGCGCGCTCAAAGGCGTCGCGCGCGGCCGAATACTGGTCCTCGCCCTGGCGGTATGCAAGCTGGCCGCGCGTGACCTGGATCAAGAAGTGGTCGGGGCTACCGGTTATCGACTCCATGCGCTCCAGTGTCTTCTGGGCGTCGGCAAGCTTGTCGAGCTGGAGCTGGGCCACGGCCATGAGTCCCCAGGCCTGGAGGTTGTTCTGCTGGAGCTCCGTCACGGGAGTCAACTCGAGGAGCGCCTTCTCCGCTTCGCCGCTGGCCAGATAGACGGAAGCCCATTCGACTGCGAGACGCGCCGTATCGACGCCCGCGTTCTGCGCCTTTTCGAGCCATTCGCGGGCCTTGTCGATGGAGCCTTGGCGTGTCGCGATTCGCGCCATCGAAATAAGCGCCTTGCGGTTGCCGGGGTTGCTCTTGAGGATCTCCTCGTAGATTGCCTCGCTCTCCTCTTCTTCGTCCTGCTGGAGAAGCATGTTGGCCATCGCCTGCTGGATACGGACTCGCGCGGCATCCGGGGCGAGTTCAAGGGCGCGGGTGAGACCGCTGAGCGCGAAGCTGGGCTGCCCGGACATCGCCCATGTCCAGCCGAGCTGGGCGAAGAGCATCGGGGAGCGAACATAGCCATAGTGGCGGGAAAGCGACCAGACGGGCAGGCGGCCGGAGAGGTTGTCAACGAACTCCTTGAGTTCCTTCTCCAGTTCATCGCGGAGTTCGGGCTTGTAGCCGCGGCTGACCATTTCGACGAGGTTAAGCAGCGCGCTGGCGTTTTCGGGATCGATCTTGCGGACGCGGCGATAGACCTCGAACGCTTCGTCGGGGCGATCCAGATCTTCGAGCAAGACGCCAAGGTTGTTGCCTACGAAGCCAATCTGGCGACGAAGGAGGTTGCGATATGTCTCAACGGCATCGGATGTCTTCGCCACGCGCGGGAGAAGTTTCTCCATGCGGTCCCAGAAGGGATTGTACTCGGCGAGGAAGTCAACATCGCGAAGGGAATCGAGATCGGGTGCGCCGACAAAGCAGAAAAGGCACGGTGCGACTGTCAGCTTCGCGCCGACAAAGATGTCCGGGGTATTGAAGGCCGCCATGCGGGAACTCGCCGAAGGGTCGTCGGCGAGCCAGTCCTGGAGGAAGGCCAGTGCGCCGAGATCGGCTGAATTGCGGAGACGTACACGGTTGAGATTCTCGAACTCCGGTTCGGTTTCAACGTAAGTCTTGAGCTGGCGGATGTATGCCGGATTGTTGTCGCGCATTAGGGAAATCAATTTGATGTCGCGGCCGGCACGGGCGGATTCGAGAAGAAGATGGCAATCGAGAACGCTGTCCGAGATTATCCAGCGACGTCCATCAAGGCCATCGATCACATCGCGGGCGCAAGCGTCGGCGAAAGCGCCGCGACGCCCGAAAGCGCGTGGCGCATTCACAAGAGTGGCGGCAGCGATAATCACCATCGTCGGCACGGTGAAGATATATCCGAGCCAGACGCCGAACTTGACGTTGACGCGGGTGCCGCCAGCCGTGGTGAAGGCGCGGTTCGACATCAGCAGATACCAGTAGGCGACGAGATAGCCGGCGACCATCGCCGAGCAGGCATATAATAGGACTGGGATCCTATTGTACTTGGAAAGCGCGGCCCAAGGGGAACCGGGCGCATTCGCAAGGACACAGATAGTGAAGATTGTCCAGGCGAAGTGGAGGAGGTAGAAGACAAAATCGCGCGCCTCGTTCAGGCTGCGGCGCGCCGTGAGCTGCATCACTACCCATGGGACGAAGGAGAAGAGCGTCACCAGAATCCAAGCGGTGTGCCCGGCAAAGAAGAATCGGCACCAGCGATACTGCACGAGCATGAGCGCCCAAACAACATCGAAAATCGACTTGTAGTCGAAATCGGCAAGCGTGTTCTCCGCCGCGAAACGAAGACCGGCCACAATGTACATGCAGAGTCCGAGAATACCGAAGATCAGCAGTATCGCGAGATAGCGGCCCTTGAAACCGGCCCTTGACTTCATCCTGAAGGCTAGCAGCCAAACGAAACTTACAATCGCGAAAGGAATGAACCCCGGAGTCTCGACGATACCGGCGCCGAAGATGAAGGCGAGCGGCGCGACATACCAAAGGCGTCTGCCACGCACGTACGCGAAGAGCAGGGAGAACGCCACCATGAGCCACATCAAATCCCAGGCATGGGGCTGGAAGCGCGTAGATGAAATCCATACGGGCAGGCAGAACGCAAGGGCGACAGCGGCGAAAACGCCGCCGAGGACACTTGCCCGGACGGCTACGCGGCCAGAACTTATCTCCGGTTGGATTGCCTTGGCTATCGCCTTGGACATGAGCCTATACATGAGGTAAACGGAAACCGTGCCGCAGATCAAGCTGAAGATGTTGAGCGGCAGAGGAGAAATACCGAACACCTTGATGATGCCTTGCGAGACAAGCGTCCAAAGCGGATGGTCGGGATATTGAGACGGTAGCAGCCCTGAAACCTGCGCGGCGAAACTGGCCGAGATGCCGGGAAAGAATCCCGGGGAGAGAGTCACGAGGTAAACCAGGAACACAACCAGCGTCACAATGCCGCCAACAACGCGATCAAGGCGTGGCTTGTTTTCCCTGCTAGCTTCAAAAAGACTCATACCAACACTCCAACGAACATGCCTTGCGAGACAATGGATAATCAATAGCCGCCAGTTATTCCGCCGCCGCATCGACGGGGCGGATGACTATCATCGGAACGGCCGGATCCTGCTCCGGAGCCTCGACTGCCTCCGCGACGGGAGCATCTTCAACGGAAGGAACTTCCATCGCTGGAACCTCCTCCGGAGCGAGCACGGGAACAGTCGCTTCCACCGCGGGCACTTCCGCGGCTGGAGTCTCGACGTCAACAGGTGCTTCCTCGGCAGGAACCTCGACAGCGGAAACCTCTGGTACCGGAGCATCGTTCTCCTGCGCAGCTTGAATCTCGGCGAGGGGCATGACAACAACCGGTGTACGGCGTTCCGCAACGGGTGCGTCGATAGTAGGGATTTCGCCCATCGTCGCTAGAGGATAGGAAGGAATGGCGGCAGGAGCCTCCGCCTTTTCCAGGCGCGCCCTCATGCGGCGGCGGCCGATTCGACGGAGTTCGGCATTGTGGTCTTCGATGTTAAAACCGTATTTCCTGGCAATGGAACGCCACTGGGATGGAGTGAATGCCAGTTCGGCACCGACGGCATTCGCGAGGTCATCAAGGCGTTCGCCTTTGAAAACGCGGATATCGCGCGTCCAATCGACGCGCTGAATCGCCTCGGCCATCGCCCCTGAACCAACGACCACAAGCGACTTCGTTCCTGAACGGAGACCCTCGCCCACAGACCATGCCTCGCGGTCGAGAACACCCCAGCGCCCTTCAAGGGGATCAAAGAGGTTGACCTCCATCGCCGCCACATCGTCATCACCGCTACGTGCTCCGTAACAGACGAAGTCCACCTTGTCCGGCGCCATTTCCATAACGTCGAAACCGAAGTTCAAAACCATCTGGCGCACGGGAACGGCGAGGACAAGTCCATCGGCCGCCATGGCACACGCGGAAAGCATGGCAGTGACAACACCGCAGAGAAGCTTGCGCATTAGTTTACTCCAAAAGAATGTGGGAAACAAAGATACTGGCTCTTGACCATACCAATGATGACATGCCATTTTCCCTTTATTTTGGGAATAAGTCAATGCCCATGTGCGGGAACGCAACTGCAAATACAGGGCGGAATCACCCGGCAGCCTTGCGAGCGTATTCCCTGAACAGGCGCAGGTAGCAACGATACTGCTCCAGGGATACCCCGGGTGGCGTCTGATGGTCGCAGCCAATGATCACTCCGCCGCCACGCGCGACCGGAAGGAGGCGCTCGAATTCCGCCGCCATCGCCGCCTCGCCGCGGGACATCGTCATCTTGTCGAAAGCTCCGATAAAAATCATGTCCGGGTGATTGCGGCGCAACACGCCAAGATCGACGCCAGCCTGCCTCTCAAGCGGAAGTATGCCGCGCAAGCCCGCGCGCTCGAACCAAGGCGCGGCGAGCGTGACGTCTCCATCGGAATCGATCATCGGCAGGATGCCGCGGTCATGCAGGCGCGGAACTATGCGCCTGTAGTACGGCAGCATGAACTCGTCGAACGATGCCTCAGACAGCATCGGTCCGTTGTTGTAGCTCATGTCCTCGGCAAAGGTCATTAAATCTGGCGTGCAAAACTCGCATATCCTGTCCAAGAGGCGCACATGGAAGTCCGCGAGGTCGGAGTTTATCCTGTGGAGCAATTCCGGCTGGTCGTAAAACGCATAGAGATGGCGCTCGATGCCAAGGAGCGTGCGCGCAAACCAGAAGAAGCCCTCGAAGGTGAACCAGACAACATACTCCCCAGTCCGCTGGCGCTCTGCGGCGACACGCCAGTCATCGGGATTCACGGGCCACCGGTCGTCCATCTGGTAAAGCCATGGACGGATGCGCTCGTAGTCATCCATGTCCTTGATTATGCCGGCGCCAAAGGAGGCTGGCGTAGGAGCACCCGCGGAAATAACGGGAAGCCAGGACTGCCAATAGACATCCTGCCCGAAATAGCGGTTTATGTCGTAGCGGTCGGTAAGGTTCGCAGGAAGGCCCTCGCTACGCCAGCGCGCGATCGTCTGGTCCCACCAGCTCGCCCATTCTATGATCGGCAGGCGGTCGAACTGCTGGAAGTCAACTATCGCGTGAAAACGTTCACGGGGCGTCATCTCTCGCATGGTGGAACCTCCTGCGGAACGGATACAGAATCAATCAGCGGATCTTCATGAGCAGCACGAAGAGCACGGGCGTAAGAAAGGCCTGGACAAGCGCGAAACGCATGAGCACCTGCGCGTTCGACCAGCCCTGGATCCGGCGGAAGTGGTCGTGGAGCGGGAACCTGACCTTGTTCAGCGCGCGGATAAGCACGAACTGCCGCTTCGCCTGCTCTGGCGTAAGCTTGTCCGCCGGCCTCACGTCGAAGCCGATGCGGCGCATGAGACGAAGCAACAGCAGCTTGCCAAGACCGGGAAGGCCATTGAGAAGGATCATCGGCACCACGACAATCACAAGCGCGGGATTGCCGCACGCAAGCACTCCGACGCCAACGAGAATCCCGAAAACGCGCGATCCGGCATCGCCCATCAGGACGCTGCTAGGCTGCGCGTTATGCCACAGGTATCCCGCCAGGCCACCGGCCGCAGTGGAAATCAGGATCGCCCAGCTTGCGCCATGCGGATTGTGGGGAATGAGGAGGTAATCGGCAAGCGGTCTGTAGCCGACAACACCGTACAGCAGGGCCACCAATGAGAAAAGCGCCATCAGCGTAAGCGTGCCCGCAAGCCCATCGATGCCGTCGGAACAGTTAGTAGCGTTCATCGTCAGCCAAAGCAGCGCGACCGCCATTGGGACATAGCCCCACACGGGCATCTGGAATGTCCCCTTCACAAACGGCAGCCAGATTTCAACTGGCTGCAAACGGCACAGGCAAAGCGCCATGACAACCGCGACCACAAGATCCGTTAGGCCCTTGCGCCATTCGCTCCACGGTGTCTTGCTGGCGTCGTCCCAATATCCCAGCAGCATCGTAAGCCCAAGACACGCCAGCACGACGAACATCCATCCATCGAGGTGCAACACCAGCAAGAGCACGGGCAGCAGAAGCAGGCAGATCAAAAGGCCCGCGCCTGTGGGCTTGCCTTTCGAGACGCTCCCGCCATCCGCTGCGAGGATCTTGCCGCGATCCTGAGGCAGGATATGCCAGAAATGCGGAAGACCCGCCCAGACAACAAGTCCGCCAAGGAATGTGCCGAGCGAGAGGAGAACGAGGTGCGATGAAAGGAGGCGGAACGGCCCCCAGATAAAATGGAGTTTTGAACCAAGGAAGTAGAGCATGGCTAGATGTGAGGTAAAAGGTAAGAGTAAGAGGTAAAAGTGAGAGGCGAGAGCATTGGTGCATACGCGGACACACCATCGGGATGGCAATGCTACAGGAGGATCTTGACGCCTTCAACCGCGCGGATTTCGGACTGTATCTGCTCGAGTTCCTCGCGCGATTTCACGATTATGCCTACTTGAAGCGAAACGTACTTCCCACCGCCCGAACGATTGGAGATGGCAAGGGGATGAGCCACATCGTGCACGGAAAGCAACACCCGCAAATCGTCCCATGGCACATTCGCCGCATCGGTTATGATGCGGAAATGATGCAGGCACGGATACAGTTCCGGATGGGACTGGATGTCAAGACCGCCGTTTTCGATGATGTTCACTGCGGAACCTATCAAGCGAGATGTGGCGTCTGCCAGCTGTTCGGAAGATAGTTGTGAAGCTCGATGCGGTTGCCATCTGGATCCGCGAGCCAAGCCTGCCATGCGTTGTCGCAGCCCATCTTGGGGTCTTCGACCTCGACGCCCTTGGCGCGCCACTCGGAGACAGTCTTCACGATATCGTCAACCTCAAGGCAAATGTGCGAGAAACTCTGCTTTTCGGCTTTCGCGCCGACATCGCCGCGGAAAAGCTCAAGGAAAGTGCGGCGGCCGAGTTTGACGTAAACGCCGAAACGGACGCCATCGTTGTTCTTGAACTCGAATGCGACAGGCATGCCGAGCTTGTTGGAATAGAAGTCGATCGCGCGGTCCAAATCCGCGACATTGAAACAGGCGTGTGCAATCCCTGTGACCATGGTTGAACTCCGAAATGAAAGAGTGTTGGGGGCAGAATATCCTGCGGAAAAAGGTGTATGGATAGAATCTCACACTTCCCCCGCCATCGCTAGCAAAATCGCATCTTCGGCATGGAGAACGACCAAGTGTCCCGGCAATTTGCGCCGCCCTCCGGCAAACGGATCCTTTGGATCATCGAAGTGTCCGTTATTGGCAACAAACTCGGCACACTCTAATTCTTCGCTTCCCCGCTCAAAAGATACGCCATCATGATGCGCCCGATGATTTGCTTGCCGAGTTCGCTGGAATGGACGAAGTCGCGGCTGTAGTACATGTGGGGAAGTCCTGAACCGAAGAGCCAGCGATAGCACGGCACAGTTTCGTCCCACCACTGGATGTTCGCGGACTTGCAGGCGTCGCGAAGACCATTGTAGCGCGATTCCCCGACGATGTTTTCAAACCAGCCAATGTTAAAATCCATCACGGGCAGCGGCTTGTCAGGATTTGCTTCATCCCAAGGACGGAAGTCCACCGCGAGGGGATTGTTCACGATCAAGACTTCACATCCGAGGTTGTCGCGCGCCGCCTTTGCCACGCGCAACATGGCATCGTTGCCGGTCGAAGCAATGGCGCCGCCATGGACGCCACGCGGGGCCGAACCATTCGAGATACCGCCGATGATTAGCAGGTCTGGCTTATGGTTGACGACATAAGGAATGAAATTCTCCGCCAGCACGTAGTACCCGCAACCTGTGCCGCCACGCATGGAAAGAATCCATTCAACGTTGGATTTGGGGAAGGCGCGCTTTGCAAGGGCATGGAACTGGGAGTGGAAGGTATCCTGGACTATCGAGTCGCCGAGCATCACCACGCGCCACGGCTTGCCAGTGCGCAGCGCGTCCATCGTGCGCGGCAGCAGCGCCGTCCAATCGCCTTCGGGCTGGAAATCGAGCGGGGCCTTTGCGGAAATCTCCGCGAAGACGCGGTCGGCGTAGGCGGCGGAGTCCTCCCATGTCGCCGTCTCAATCTTGACATTCGCAATCTCAAGCGAACAACGGTCGCCCGCCTTCTCGTTCATCTTCCAGGGCTTCTGGAAGAAGACCTCGAACTCTTCCACTTCGTCCCAGGCATAGAGTCAGTCCGCCATAAATTCGCACTAGAAACTGGCGTTGAGTTCCCAACGTGCGAAGTATGCCGTTTCGTCGGTCGCGTAGTAGCTGCCGCTTGGGTCGAGGACCTCGGCGCGAAGCGTGGTCGCGATTTTGCCTCGGCCTACGGCGGTCCTGTCGAGCAGTGTCGCGGTAGCGTCGATTTCGTAGAGCCAGCCAATGTCCCGGCCGGTGCCGCCACCCTGGCCGTCATCCTCGGCCGCGAAGATCGGGCCGACCTGCGCGTTAGTCTTCCAGTTCTTGCCAAAGACAAAACCAAACTCAAGCGCGGGACGCACGACATTCGAGTAGTAGCAGATGCCGTACTGGGTATTCTGCGCCCACAGTGCGGAGAATTGCTCCCAGCGACCCCAGACAGGATTCCAGGCCTTGTCGGAATCTTCGTTGCCATCGTGTGTCTTGTCGCCCGAAAGGTAGTACGCGGAAAGTTTCGCCCAGGGTTTGAACGACTCGCCTTCCCAGTCGTAGCGGAGGGCGCCGTAGCCCATCGTCGCGGAGATGTCGGCGCCGGATGATTTTTCGCCAAATTGGTAGGCGGCCTCGATTTCGGCGGAGAGGGACTGGTTGAAACGCGGCTTCAGCAGTGCGCCCACAGTGTGCATGTCGCGTCCGGCCTCGACATCTCCGGCGGCATTGCGGGCGTCAGACTCGTGCTTGAAAATCCAGTACATGTCGGCAGGGAGCGCATCGAAAGTCCGGGAACGGTGATAGATGCCGCCACCGGCCTCGATTACACCGGTAAAGCCTGGACGAATCGTGTTGCGCCAGCGATCGTCCATCGTTGCGCCACCAGGGCCGCCATGATTGTCGCCGATGTTCGCGGCATCGTGGGCCGAATCGTAGATGCCAAGCAAATCCATAGTCTCGGTGTCGGAAAAGTGCAGGCGGACGAGGATCGAGTCGAAGTACTGCGTACGCGGGCCGTCGCAGTTGTTACCGTCCATGATCACGCGACCGGCGCCGTACATGTCGGGACCAGCGAAATCCTGGCGGCCGATGCGGATATCGACGGGACTACCGGCGATTCCTGGGAGATCGAGGTAGAGGTTGTCCAAGAACACCTCGTCGGGGAACTCCCAATTCCTTGTGTTCGAGGAATGCTTGCCGGGATAGGCGCGAAATTCGTTGCCGATGCGGGCATGGATGCGGAAAGAGTCATTGCCGGTCGCGCACCAGACGCGAGTGCGGAACTTGAACCAGTCCATGTAGGTCGAGGCTTCGCCGGCTCCGGAATAGCCGCCGAGAGGGATGTCGTCCATCGACTCGTAGCGGATGCGAACATCGGCACCGGCATCAAAATCGAATGCGTCGTCAGCGCCGGCAAAAGCCGCGGCTGCGATTGCGAGGGCTGTTACAGGAAGAAACTTCATAGTACTCACCGAGGTAGGAACGGCCAGTTTAATGTCACTGTTCCCCACACACCTGCTTTTGGGGTGGAGCCAGCACATGTGGATAAAAGAACGAATCATCCCATGGCGAGATCCAAAGGCTTCACCCGAAGCGAGGGAAACAACCGCCATGACGAAAAGCGCGAGATATTATGTCAATCTGGATGTGCCTTGGCAATTGGAAAGGGACCCCACACTTATGCCCGAAAAGCCATTGTCGGCCTATTCGGGAATCGAGAATGGGAGCAGCGACGCGACTGCTTCGTCAATCGACAATTCAGTCGTATCGATGCGCAGTGCGGGCGACACTGGCGCTTCGTACGGCGCGGATATGCCTGTGAATCCCGATATCTCGCCCCGGCGCGCCTTGCGGTAAAGCCCCTTCGGATCGCGGGCCTCGCAGACGGAAAGCGGAGTATCGATGAAAACCTCGGTGAATCGGTCGTCGCCGATGATTGCGCGGGCGATCGCGCGATCCTCCGCCGACGGCGAGATGAACGCCGTAATCACAAGTATGCCGGCATCGTTGAAAAGCGCGGCGACTTCCGCGGCGCGCCGCAGATTCTCGTGGCGGTCTTCATCGCTGAATCCAAGATCGCGGTTTAGCCCATGGCGAAGGTTGTCGCCATCGAGTACGACAGCCATGCGGCCTTCGTCGATCAAACGCTTCTCAAGCGCCTGCGCAATCGTGGACTTGCCCGAACCGCTCAGGCCCGTAAGCCAGATTGTGCCAGGGCGTACCCGCGTGACGGCGGCGCGCTGCTCCGCAGAGACAAGGCCGGACTCGCGGCGGATGTTGGCGGATACAGGTTTCGAGAGACGTGCGCGGGCGGTGCCAGAGACGGGGCCGACGAGACGCTGGATGATCATCGCGGCGCCGACCGTCGCATTGGTCACAGGGTCGATGAGAATCAACGCGCCAGTCGCGCGGTTGTGCTCGTAGGTATCCCAAAGCAATGGCGTGAAGGCTTCGATGTCAACGCGCGCGATATCGTTCAATCCGATTGCGGAGACATCGTCCTGGCGGTGCAGGGTGTCCGGATCAACGCGGTACAGCACGCGCGAAACCGTGGCGCGCGTGAGGCGCGTCGAATGCTTCACCACATACGGCGTTCCGACCTTGAGCGGGGAATCAGACATCCAGACAAGCATCGCCTCGATCTCGCGCGATACATGCGGGATGTTGTTCGGATGGCAAAGCAAGTCGCCGCGGCTGATGTCGATTTCGTCTTCGAGGCAGAGCGTGATGGACTGGCCCGCGACCGCGCGCTGGAGCCGTCCATCGAAGGTCTCGATAGATTTCACCCGCGAAGTCTTGCCGGACGGAAGCGCGACGATCTCATCGCCGACCGCTACCATGCCCGATGCGACCTGGCCGCAGAAACCGCGGAAATCCTGGTTGGGGCGATTCACGAGCTGGACCGGGTAGCGGAAGTCGATGAGGTTGCGGTCTCCGCCGATCTCGACATGCTCGAGATGCGAAAGGAGCGAGACGCCCTTGTACCACGGCATGTTCTCCGAGCGATCCACGACGTTGTCGCCGCAAAGCGCGCTGAGCGGGATGTAGGTGATATCGGGGACGTTCAGTTTCGCGGAGAATGCGGCATAATCCGAGCGGATGCGCTCGAAGACCTCCTGCGACCAGCCCACGAGATCCATCTTGTTCACGGCGACAACCACATGCGGGATGCCGAGAAGCGATGCGATGAAGCCGTGGCGCTTCGACTGCGTGACCACCCCGTGGCGAGCATCGACGAGGATGATCGCGAGATTGGCGGTCGATGCGCCCGTGGCCATGTTGCGCGTGTACTGGACATGCCCGGGGGTGTCAGCGATGATGAAGCGGCGGCGCGGCGTGGAAAAATAGCGGTACGCGACATCGATCGTGATGCCCTGCTCGCGTTCGGACTTCAAGCCGTCGGTGAGAAGCGCGAGGTCGAGCGAGTCGCGGTTCAGGCGTTTTGAATCCGCGGTGGCGGCGGCGAGCTGGTCGTCGTAGATGCACTTGCAGTCGCGGAGAAGACGCCCGATGAGAGTGGACTTGCCGTCATCGACGCTGCCCGCTGTCGTAAAGCGGAGAAGATCGGCATTGCGATTCGATTCGAGAAGCGAGTCGAGCGCTGTTGAAGGGAGATCGGATGTGGAAGTAATCGCGCGCATGGTTGTGACTTTTCTCTCGTCAGATGCGATGGATGTTGTTTTTGAAAAGCGGCCTGGGGGCATTTTCTTCATCGGGCGTCATCAGGGTAACGCGCCCGATATTGACAAGTATGCCGACCAATATCCACGATGCGAGCAGGCTCGTACCGCCATAGGAAATGAACGGGAGCGCCATTCCCTTCGCTGGGAGGCAGCCTGTGTTCACGCCGAAGTTGACGCCCGCCTGGGTGATCAGCATGAGCGTAAGGCCAAAGGCCAAAAGACGCCCGAACCTATCATGCGCCGCGCGTGAAATGCAGATTCCGGAAACCAGCATCACAAGGAATACTGCTATCACCATCACCATCGCGACAAAGCCGAATTCCTCGCCGGCAATGGCGATCACGCAGTCGGTGTGCGCTTCGGGAAGATAGGCGAGCTTCTGCATGCTATTGCCGAAACCGACGCCGAAGAGGCCGCCGTTCTTGAATGCGGCAATCGCCTGGAGCTGCTGGTACGCCTCCCTGTCGGCGTACAATTCCGGGTGGAGGAACGCAAGGATACGGCCACCGCGGACAGGGTCGTGCATCAAGGCGATGCCACCTGCAAGTCCAAGGCAAGCGGACGCGGGGAAGAGGATTTTCTTTGGGGCGCCACCGACCGTCATGACAGCGAAAGTCACAGCCCCTACAAGCATGCAGCTTCCAATGTCCGGCTCCGTGCCCAAAAGCAAAAGCATGACCCCACACCATGCCCCCGGAATCAACAGGCCATAGGTGAATGTCCTGGACAGGCGCGACTGCCAATCGAACCATTTCGCAAGCACTATGACGTAACCGACCTTCGCGAATTCGGAAGGCTGGATATTCATCAGCTTGAGATTGATCCACCTGCGGCTGCCATTGATTCTCAAGCCTATGCCGGGAATAAGCACGAGAGCCAGCGAAACAACTGCGAATATCCCGATGGCTATGACGACACCGTCCCGCTTCAGGAGGCGATAGTGCGAAAATGGAGCGTACGCCACTATGGCCATTACCGCCAGCGCTATGAGGAACCAAATAACCTGCAAAACCACGAACTTGTATGGACGGCTCGAACTTACCTCGAAAATGCTCGCGCTGCCAATTGACATGAAGCCAAAGACCGTCAAGAGGAATGGACAAAGGAAAAGCGCGGACACCGCTGACCGCAGCGAGAAAAGACGGTGGAAAAATGATTCACCCGTTTCGTCCGAATTACCCGAACCTGACATTTTGAATATCCTGGCAGACAAGACCTGGCAAAGAAAACGGCCGCGCCACGTGACAACCGCCAGTGGCGCGACCGCAAGAATTCAAATCCGCCGCCACATCAATCGCGCGGTGGAATCTTGAGAATGTCGCCTTCCTTGATCTGCGTATTGCCAAGGTTGTTGTAGTTCTTGATTTCCTCGGGGCTGATACCCCAGCGAATCGCAAGGCTGAGAATATCCTCGCCGGCCACGACCGTATGGGTCTCGCCATCGGCGGCGGGAGCAGCGGGAGTGATTGAAACGGCTGGGACGTCGATAACTTGGGGGACATCGGCGACCGGAGCCAGTGGTGTCGCTTGAACCGACGGCGGCAGCTCAACGGGCTGTGGTGGCGTCGGCAACGCAACGGGCTGTGGTGGCGGAGGAGGAGGCAGGGCAGTCTCGGTCGCGGTTGTCTTGGAGGCCGCCTTATTGGTCTCAATTGCCTTGGTTTCAGTCTTCTTGGCCTCGGCTGCCTTGCCGGGGATGACGAGTTTCTGGCCGACATTGATCCTGTCGCTCGTCAGGCCGTTGGCAGCCTTGAGATCGGCGACCTTCACGCCATGCTGCTTCGCGATTCGCCCGAGGATATCGCCCTTCTGGACGATGTATGTGCCAGCCTCCGCCTTCGAAGCCGCCACCTTGGTTGACTTGGCGGCACTCTTGGCGGGAATCACAAGGGCCTGGCCGATCTTGAGCTTGTTGAGATCCTTGCCGGGATTCGCCGCCTTGAGAGCGGAAAGCGTCACGCCATGCTGCTTGGCAATGCGTCCGGCGATATCACCCTTCTGGACAATGTACGAACCCGCGGGAGCGCTGCCGGCGCCGGCCTTCCTCGCCGTGGCCTTTTCCGAGACCTCGCCGTGGGAGATGTACCACGGAGTCTCCTTGACCGCCGGGGCGGGCGCATGGATCGTGGCCTTGACAGGCTCCGCATCAAGCAACGGCGGCGCTGGACGCACTCCGCTATTCTCTTCCGCCACGGCAGGAGTCGAAGTCGCACGATTGGCGCTGCGATCACTATGAATGGTACGGCAGCCAGCGAGGCAGAGACCCGCCGCCACTGTCGCGCACATCGTTAAACCAGTCTTAAACTGAACACTGCTCATTTGCCTGCCTTGTCCCCGTCCGCTTCTTCGGACGGAATCCGCGAGCGCACTTCTTTTGCGAAGACTTCGCCGCGTTGTTTGTATCCACTGAACTGATCGAAACTCGCACATCCCGGAGAAAGCAGGACGACCTCGCCCGCCATCGCATCGCCGGAAGCCATGCGCACCGCCTCGCCCATCGTGCCGCATTCGACACATTCGACGAAGGGAGACCAGGCCGCGAAAATGCGCTCCGAAGATTCACCGATAAGATAAACTTTTTCGACCCTGTTTGTCAGCAATTCTTTTAGGCAGCAAAGATCGAATTCCTTAAGCTGCCCGCCAGCGATCAAACGTACTGGTTCGCTGGTCATCTCCAATGCCGCGCCGACAGCCGCCAGGCTCGTCGCCTTCGAGTCGTCGATAAAGGTCACGCCGCCGATTTCCGCCACGTGCTGCATGCGATGGGGAAGCGGTGAAAAGGCGCGGAAGGCATGGGCGATTGCGGCGGAATCAAGCCCGCACGCATCAAGCGCGCCAGCCGCGGCGGCGGCCGCAAGGCCGAGGATAGGGTTGTCGAACCATGTCCCCGCAAAGTCCACAAAAAACGGCGCGCCGTTTTTTCCGCGCCCCTCGATGCGTCCGGGCGAATAGCGCCAATCGGCATTCGCGCCGGTGCCGAAGCGCAATACGCGCACGCCTTCCGGAATCTCATCCCGCGCGATCCCGAAATCTTCGGGGATAAGCGCAGTGTCGCCCTCGCGCATTTTCGCGAACATGCGCATCTTCATGGCGCGATACGTTTCCATCGATCCATGGCGGTCAAGATGATCCGCCTGCAGGTTGAGAAGTATCGCGACGTCAGGACGGAAGTCTTCGACCAGCTCCATCTGGAACGAGCTGACCTCGTTCACCGCCCATGCGAGGCTGGGCTTGTCGAGCGCGAGCCCTGAAAGCGGCACGCCGTAGTTGCCGGCTGGTTCCGCGGGCAATCCGGCCGCGGAGAGCGCTTCCGCGCACAGCTTCACAAGCGAGCTTTTGCCCTTGCTGCCGGTGATGGCGAACATGCGCGAAGGCCATGCGGCCGCGGCGAGTTCCTGCTCGCCGACAACGCGCGCGCAACGCATCTTCGCCTGCGCCACCCACGGGTGGCCGCATGGGATTGCGGGATTCACGACGCACAGTTCGAAGTCGCCATCTGGAAGCGCGGCATCACGCGCAACGCCCGCGATGACTTCGATGCCGAATGGGACAAGTCGCGCGGCGATGTCCGCGAGTTTCGCGGCAGGCGCGCCATCCACAAGCGTCACGCGCCATTCGCGGCTCAACAGCAAGCGCGTGGAATCAAGGCCGCTCCGGCCTGCCCCCAGCACAAGCGCCCGCCTGTGGGCCGATCCCATTTCATCAAGCCAATACTCGTTCATCGAAATTCCAAATCAAAACTACGAAAGCAGTTCCTGGACATCGCTCCAGCTCAGCGACTTCAACATGGCCTCGTCGGTCGTGCCGATCGTAGCGCGGATGAGAGCCTGTTTCTTCTGCTGCATCGCGAGGACCTTCTCCTCGATCGTCTGCTCGGCGATCATCTTCACGCTGTACACGGTGCGCTTCTGTCCGATGCGGTGCGCACGATCCGTGGCCTGGTCTTCGACCGCCGGATTCCACCAGGGGTCGAAGTGCACGACCATATCGGCGCCCGTAAGCGTAAGCCCGGTGCCGCCGGCCTTGAGGCTGATGAGGAAAACCGGAATGTCGCGGTTGCGGTTGTAGCGCTGGACTTCGTCCATGCGGTTCTTTGTCGATCCGTCGAGATAGCAGAACTTGTAGCCGCGCTCCCCGAGCGTCTCGCGCAGGATGGCGAGCATCGAGGTGAACTGGCTGAACACGAGGAGACGATGGCCGCCGCGCACTGCCTCGTCGAGCAATTCGATGAACTGCTCGAGTTTCGCCGACGGCGCCTCGACATCCTTGGGGCGGATGTCCTCGGGCAGCAAGTCGAGATGGCAGCATATCTGGCGGAGACGAAGCAGCATCGCGAGGATTTCCATCCGGCAGCCATCGAATCCACGTTGCGCGACCATCCCTTTGATCTTCGCACGGGCGTCGTTGAGAACCTGGTTGTACACGCGCTGCTGGTCTTCGGTGAGCGTGCAGAACGAAATCTTCACTATCTTGTCGGGGAGGTCCTTCGCGACATCGCGCTTCACGCGGCGCAACATGAATGGGTGCAGTTTGCGGCGAAGGCGTCTCTGCACTTCCTCGGCATCGTCTCCGCCGGCCTCGAGTGGCACCTCGTAGCGGTCATGGAAGACCTTGTAGTCGGCAAGATATCCAGGCATCAGGAAGTCCATGATCGACCAAAGGTCGGCGACACTGTTTTCAATGGGCGTACCGGTGAGCACGAGCTTATGGCGCGCGCGGATCTGTTTCGCGGCGATCGCATTCTGCGTCGTTCGGTTCTTGATGTTGTGCGCCTCGTCGAGCACGACCGCGGCGAATTCTGTTTGGAGACACAACTCGATGTCGCGCCGTATCAGCGCATACGAAACGATCGCGAGATCGCAATCCGCAACCTTCTCCCAAAGCTTTTCGCGATGGGGGCCGCTTATCACAAGCACGCGGCGGTCGGGTGTAAACTTCGCGGATTCGCGCGCCCAGTTTTCGACAAGGCTCGTAGGGCAAACCACGAGCGACGGCATCTTGCGAGATTCCTCGTCGGCGCGCGTGAGACGCAACCACGCAAGCGTCTGGAGCGTTTTGCCAAGGCCCATTTCATCGGCGAGGATTCCGCCGAATCCGCCTTCCTCGAGGAATCGCAGCCAATATACTCCATCCTTCTGATACGGGCGCAGCACATCCTCGAGGCCGCCTTCCAGCGGAATCGGCGTGAGACGGGCGTCGCGGTTCTGCATCGCGGCGCGAGCGCGCCAGTCAGGCGGCTCCTCGATATCCACGCCATCGATCGCGCTGATCGCGGCGCTGACATACGGGGCATGGATCGACGAAATCCGGAAGTGGCCACGATCTCCAGTGGCCTGCGAATCGCAATCGTTGAAGACAGCGCGCGCGGCCCGGACGGCATCGCAGTCAAGCAGGATGTACGATCCATCGGGTTTCTCGATGAATGACTCGCCCATCTGGATCGCGCGCTGTACCTGCGACTGCGGGATTCTTTCGCCCTTCGCAGACTCGAAATCGATAGACACATCGAACCAGCGCTTGTCGTGGCTCTCGATGATATTCACGACAGGCGTGATTACCGGCGCATCCTCCACAAATTCAGCGATGCTGCCGGCGAAGTCGATATCCCATCCGGCGCGCTTGAGCGCCGGCATCCCGCCGCCGAGAAAATTGCGCACGCGGCGCATGTCGATGAGCGGTGAGAGGGAATCGCCGCGTTCGCCGACGAATCCATGCGCATGAATGGCGCGAATCGCCTCGCGCTCCGCCTCCTTGTTGCGGGTGAAGAAGTGGAGGATGTCATCGGAATCGGGCGCCACCACCTCATCGGAATCGCCGGGCCCATTCGCGATGAATTTCTTCTTCCCGTAGTCCGCCTCAAGCGTCGCGGCAAGCGACGCCTGGCTGCCGCGCACGTGGAGACGGAACTTCGGCCTTGCGCAATCGGAAGAGAAAAGATCCTCTGTCACCTCGCCGCCCTCGACAGGCATCATCTTCGCGAGCGATGGCAGCTCGGAGCGCATGAAGCGGAGCGAATCGATGCGCGGGATGGCGATCGGGTCAATGTAGATCGAATGGTACGGAAGCGGAAGAATGTGCTTCATCGGCCACGCATGGTTGCGGCCGACAACCCATCCGCGGCGTCCGGCGACGAGATGGTCGGGGAATTCTCCGGGCGGCATGACCGGCAGATCGGTCTGCGCGTAAAGGAGCAGCTCGCCCGTCTCGTGGTCGAGATCGACCTGCAGGCGCGTCGGCACGGATTCGCCATGTACAGTCAACGGCGCGCCGTCCGCGACCCGCAGCGAGCGGTGATGGCAGACATCGAGGATGTTGAGGAAGTCCTCGCAGACCACGGAGATATGCGACGGCAGATGTCCCTCCGCGATGTCCTCGAGGACGCAGCATAGATTCTCGTCGGCATTGTCGAGCCTTGCGAAGAACCCGCCTGGCGGCGGCTCTGTCGGAATCACGCGTCCGTCAACCTCGGAAACCAACGCGCAATCGATCTCGACGCGCCGCTTGCGAAACTGCGCGATCCAATTGGATGGCAGCCGCACCTCTATGCGACACGGCTCGCCGTTTGGCATGCGGCGCAACCATTGGCTTTGCGACTGCTCCGCGATGCGCTGGGCGCGGCGGCGTTCCTCGATGTACTTGCGCGCGCGCTCGGGATCGGTAAGCCTGCGGTAAACCACGATCGCGAGCGCGATCACATGCGGACAAATCACATGGCGCTGCCGATTGTCGTAGCAAGGGCAGTTGCTCTTGACCATGCCGTTCGGAAGAATCTCGAGCGAGGTGTGGATATTGCCCGTCGGACGCACGACATCGCCTTCGATGACCGGATGCCTGTAGTCGGCGCGTAGCACGCCGCCCCGTTTCGCGAGCGCTTCGGCATCGTCGTAAACCTGCTGCCCGCCCCACGAGACCATTTGTTTCTGGGTAAAGGGAATCATCGCCCGGACATCAAAAGTGAGGACTACAACTCGCTCAAATCAATGCGGATGGTGCGCCCCTTGGCGGCGGCGATTTCCTCTTCCGACGCCTGGACCGCGCTCAAAGCCTGGCTTGTACCGGGATCGGACTCGCGCGGGATTATCACCGCCGCCCCGCATCCGGGACATTCCGACGACGTTCCTGCCATTTCCGCAGGCGCCTCGATCTCCTGTCCGCAAGTCTTGCAGAGGAACGAGATGAATTCGCCTGCGGTCGCCGCAGACATCGCGGCGCGCTGCGATTTGTTTGGAAACGGCACTGTGAAGGCGCGATGGCACGCAGGGCAGTCCGCGGCCTGTCCGGCGCAATCTTCGGGGACCTCGATCACGGAAGCGCAGTACGGGCACTTGAACGAGAATATCGGCGCAGTGGTCGGCCCGACATTCGACAGGCCGCACATCCCAAGCACGTCAACGCCGTTTGCGGCCTCGCGCGCGGCGATCTCGGCAAGCGCATCGAGAATCTGCTCGACACGCTGATTCGACACCTTCGCGATATCGGAAAGTTCCTTCAGAAGTTTGGCTTTTGTGAATGCGGCGCTCATCGTTGCAATCCTGGAACCATTGGCGAATCACGCGACCGCTACCGGCCAATCAGCCGCGCCTGCATCTTCCGCATTCCATCGGGCTCGGCATACTTGCCAGGCTCCCACTTCGCTGGATGGTCGTTCCAGCGCGGAATAACGTGGAAATGCACGTGCGGCACGGTCTGTGTCGCGCACTTGCCGTTGTTCTGCATCACGTTGAAACCATTGCACGGAAGCTTTTCGCGCAGGAGTTTCGCGACGTTGCGGACCGAGGGAAGAATCTTCGCGAGAAGGTCGTCGGGCATGTCGAGAAGCGTCGCGGCATGGAACCTTGGGACAACGAGAGTATGCCCTTCCTCGAACGGCGCGAGGTCGAGGAAAGCCACGCAGAGGTCGTCTTCGTACACGCGACACGACGGGATTTCGCCGTCGATGATCTTGCAGAAGATGCAGTTTGGATCGGTCATGTTCATGTCCTCCGAAAATGAAAGGTCAGATGTTCTCGACAAGACGTTCGGCAATGCCCGTGTAGGTCGCTGGCGTAAGCGCGGCAAGGCGGTCACGCGCCTCCTGCGGGATCGGAAGCGTAGCGATGAAGGCCGCCATCGCGGCGGCGTCGATGCGCTTTCCGCGCGTCAGCTCCTTCAGGCGCTCGTACGCATCGGCCACGCCGTAACGGCGCAAGACGGTCTGCACCGGCTCGGCGAGGACCTCCCATGCGGCGTCGAGGTCCGCGGCAAGCTTCTCCGCATCGGGATGGATCTTGCCGAGGCCCTTGCGACACGACTTGCACGCGAGCATGCAATGTCCAAAGGCCGTGCCGAGGCTGCGGAGCACAGTCGAGTCAGTGAGGCCGCGCTGCATGCGCGAGACGGGCAGTTTGCGGGCGAGATGGCCGAGGAGCGCATTCGCGATTCCAAGGTTGCCCTCGCTGTTCTCGAAGTCGATCGGGTTGACCTTGTGCGGCATGGTCGAGGAACCGACCTCGCCGGGAACGGGACGCTGTCGCAGATACCCGCGGGAAATATAGCTCCAGGCATCACGGTCGAAGTCGAGCAATACAGTGTTCCAGCGGGCAAGGGCGTCGCACAATTCGGCGATCCCATCATGCGGCTCGATCTGCGTCGTGAGAGGATTCTGCGCAAGGCCGAAGCTCGCGAGGACGCGGCGCGAAAGCGCGGGCCAATCGACATCGGGATACGCCGCGATGTGCGCGTTGTAGTTGCCCACGGCGCCGCTCATCTTCGCGGTCCACTGAAGCGAGTCAATCTGCGCCGCCTGACGGCGCAGACGCGATACGACCACCGCTATTTCCTTGCCGAGCGTCGTCGGCGAGGCCGTCTGGCCGTGGGTGCGGGCGAGCATCGAAAGCGAAGCGGTGTCGTGCGCCAGCGCGGCAAGCGCGTCCGCCACCTCGTCCTGCGCCGGACGCAGTATCGCGAGGCCATCCTTCAACTGCAGCGAATGCGAGACGTTGTTGATGTCCTCGGACGTGCAGGCGAAGTGGATGAACGGCGAAAGATCCGCCATCGAAGTGGAAGACAGACGCTGGCGGATGAAGTATTCGACAGCCTTCACATCGTGGTTGGTCGTGGCTTCAAAGCCCTTCACCGCGCGGGCGTCTTCGACGGAAAATTCGGTCGCGATCTTGTCAAGCAACGCGAGTTCATCCGCGGAAAGCGCCCGCGCCTCGGGGATTCCAGGCTCCGCGCAAAGCCCGCGCAGCCACGCCAGCTCGACACGCACGCGACGATGGATGAGGCCCGCCTCGGAAAATACGGCGCGAAGCGGCGCAACCTGCCGCGCATAGCGGCCGTCGAGCGGCCCGAGCGCGGTTAGCGGTTCAAAGGGCAATTCTGTGGAAGAGTTCATTGTCTTGGGAATGTTGGCCGCCATGGCCAGGCCGACTACTTCTCGCGCTTGTTGCGGAGGACCTTCTGGCGATAGGTGTTGAGGTTTTCGATTTCCTCTTCGATCTTCTCGAAGTTCACGCGCGGCAGTTCCTTCTCGTAGTCAACATCGTCGGAATTGCGGAGCGCCAGGGCAAGGCGGCCCTTGATCTGCTCGGCGAAGACAAGCATCTCCGCCTCGCGGGGCGTGACCTCGAGGGTGACAGTGCTATACGATCCGCCTCCGGAGGATTCGCCATTGCGGGAATTTCCCGCCTGGGACTTCGCCGTCTCGCGGCCGCAGGCCAGGACGGTCACATCCTGCAGGATCGTCATCGTCACAAGCTCCATCTCGCCGGGCGAGGTCTTGGACGGGAAGGTGAACGTGCCGATCACATCGACGCGGTTGTTCGGACGCACCATGCCGCTCACAGCGGCGGCGCCAGACACGTTGATCGAGATCGCGCGCATGCGGTGCGTGATATCGCCGGCGAGGCCATTGCGAGAGGGGTCGCCGCCCTCGAGGTCGGACCAGTAGATTGGAGAGGCCGCCTGCAGCGGGGCGATTGTCTTGCGGCCGAGAATGAGGCGCAGATCCTGTTCGGGAACGGCATGCCCGCGGACGCTGCTGGCCACGACATCGAGCACCTTGATGTCGGAACGCTGCAGGATCGTGCCGGCGGGAAGATCGCGCTCGACGGCGAGAACGCCGATCTTCGCGTAGCGTCGATCGAGTTCCGCGAGACGCTTTTCGACCTTGCGATTGTTGGCGGAAAGGTATTGCTGCGTAAGGAACATGGCGAGCAATCCCGCGACAACGGAAATGACAAGCAGTATTTTCTGTTTCATGGATGCCCGCATTTTACTCTTTCGCGGGTACTCGTGACATGAAAAAAACAAGGGAAATTGCATTGCCATGCCATGGCAGGAAACGATACGATTGCGAAAACGCAATGGGCATGAAGTCGATAGCATTTGTTTCCCCGCGTCTGCCGGTGGGCGGCGCAATCGGCGGCGCAGAAACGCTGCTGATGCATGTTGCACGGCTCGCGCGCGGCGCGGGCTTGGACGTTACATTCCTGACGACATGCGCGAAGAGCCACGTCTCATGGGAAAACGACGTGCCAGCCGGCGAGGTCGATGTCGATGGCCTGCGCGCAATCCGCTTCCCCGTCGATCCACGCGGCAATCTCGATGAGTTCCTGCGCGTGCAGGAGTCAATCAGCGCTGGCTGGCCTGTGAGCGACGAGCAGGAAGACGCCTGGATGCGCGGCGGCGTGAACAGTTCGGCGATGGAAGCGCATTTGCGCGGGGCGGATGGAGCGCGCTACGACCGCGTAGTCGCCGGCCCGTATCTCTTCGGCCTTATAGACATGGCCTCCCGCGCGGCGGAGGGCAGGTTCGTACTGCTGCCATGCCTGCACGACGAACCGTTTGCGCGCATCCGGCGCGTCGCGAAGATTTTCTCATCCGCCCGTTCGTTCATCTTCAACACAGAACCCGAGCGACTGCTCGCACACCGACTTTTCCCGAATGTATTCAAAGACAAATCGCGCGGAACCGTCGTTGGCTTCCCCATGCCGGAACCGACCGGCGAAGAACCGAGCCTTCCCTCCCCCGCCGCCGACATCGGCCCGTACATCCTTTACAGCGGAAGGCGCGAACCTCTCAAGGGCACGCCGCTGCTGCTCGACTACTGGGCGGCCTTCAGGCGATTGACAGGACGCGATGTAAAACTCGTTCTTACCGGAAGCGGCCCCGTCGATGTCCCGACTGGAATGGCCGGCCACCTGATCGACCTTGGGTTCGTGAGCGAAGGCGAAAAGCGCGCGCTTATGTCGCACGCGCTGGCATTCTGCCATCCATCCGTCAACGAAAGCCTCAGCATCGTGTTGCTTGAGGCGTGGCAGGGAGGAACGCCTTGCGTGGTCCACGCGGCGGGCAATGTGCTGCGTCACCAGTGCCGCGCCGCGAATGGCGGGCTCTGGTTCCGCGACTATCCGGAATTCGCCGAGTGCATAGAATTCCTGATGGACAATCCCGACGCCGCAAGCCGCCTTGGCGAAAACGGCAGGGAGTTCGTCCGCCGCGAATACAGCCCCGAAGCCGTGACAAGGCGTTTGCTTGCCGCGCTGGAGATTTGATGGCGCTCTAGGCGTCTAGGATTTCTAGCGTTGCCAGATATCCTACGTATGCCATCTGCGACTACTTCCGCCTTAATCCATAAAAAAAACGGCGCG
>JAZQOE010000003.1:0-8052 GCA_045627705.1 Kiritimatiellia bacterium
CACTTTCGTCGAAGGCGGCGGGTCGCTCGCCGCTGTCGCTGCGTACATCGAGCTTAACCCGATCCGTGCGCAGATCGTGGAAGACCCGAAGGACTACCGCTGGAGCAGCTATGGCGCGGCGGTTGCTGGCGACAGGTACGCACGGCTTTGCATTACAAGGATTTACAGACCGGAGGCGAATAAGCCGGACTTCGGGGCGGTCGCGCCGCAGTACCGCGCGATGCTATATGTGAAGGGCGTGGACACGCTCGACCATGAGGAAGTGCGGAAAGTGCTGAAGGAACATGGCAAGCTTGAACTGCCTGTGATGTTGCGGTGCAAGGTGAGGCATTTCACGAAGGGCTTCGCGGTCGGGACGAAGGGATTTGTGGATGGAGTGGTCGAAAAGTTCGCGGGGCATTTCAGCGAGGGCAGGAAGACGGGCGGCTACGGCATCGGGATGTGCAGGGAGTGGAACGGGATAAGAATCTGCTCCGCAAGGCGACTGCAGAAGAATCCTGTGACGATGGCGTAAATGACTGGAAAGAAGAAGGATGGATGAGATGAGAAATGAAGGCAAATTGCTTAAAGGGACAGACTATTTAAGGTGAAGTATGATTGCGAAATTCCATCGTGAAGTATGTGAAGGCGAGGCGGGGGAACGACTCGACCGCTTTATAAAATTGCATGAAAAGAGTGTGGACGTTACGGGACTACGGGAGGCAATCGCGGATGGAAGAGTGATGGTAAATTCGCGATGTGTTGCGAAAGGCTTGAAACTCAGGATTGGCGATGTGGTCGATGCACGGAATCTTCTTGAACAATGCGATCGGCGAATAATGCCTGATGAGTCTATCCCGCTGGAAGTAATTAGGGCGGAAGAGTTATGGGTTGCTTGCTGTAAGCCTGCGGGGATGCCAACTCATCCGCTTCGCGTGGAAGAAACAGAGACGCTCGCCAATGCAATGGTTGCGAGATGGCCAGAAATCGCAGGCTTTGGAGATCCTCCATTGATGGGCGGTTTGCTTCATCGTCTCGATACTGATACATCCGGTATTGTAATCGCCGCGAGAACGCCAGAAGCATATACGAACTTGCGCGCGCAATTTTCTGCACGCGAGGTTGTGAAGACCTACATTGCGCTTGTGGCTGGCAATGTTTCGAGGGGCGGTCGGTTGGAAAACGATCTTGTCCATGCCACGGTTCATCCATGTAGGATGTCCGACATTTCAAAGATCAGAACCGATGAACGCCCAATGCACGCGATAACGGAATATCGTCCCATTTCGCATCATGGCAAGTGGACACTGCTGGAAGTCAAAATCAGAACTGGCGTCACGCACCAGATCCGGTGCCAATTGGCGCTAGCGGGACTTCCCTTGATCGGGGATGAGATATATGGCGGACCAAAGGTTGATGGACTGAACCATCACTTCCTTCATGCCGCCGCCATAGATTTCCGAAATCCGTCTGACAACACCCCAGTGCACATCGAGTCCCCATTGCCGGAAGCGCTGACAAAGGCATGCGCTAGCTGCGTGTGACTTGGAAACCAGCTTCCGAAATAGAAGGCTCGATAAAGCGTGCGCGGTCGTTTGGCGGATTTGCGTTTAGCTCTTCCCGGATGCGAATGCCCGAAGCGGAATCCTTTGCGAGGATGAGAAGATATCCGCCGCCACCAGCTCCAGCGAGTTTGGCCGCGGCTGTCCACGGAGCGACGCGATCGAGAATCGACTGTACGGCTTGCGGATTCGTTCCTGAATCAATCCTGCGGTTGAGCGTCCAGCTGCGGCGGACGGCCTCGCAGACTCCATCCCAGTCCTGTCGCTGCAGTGCATCGGTGATGAATTCGGCATTCAATGCGATTTCACCGATGCAATCTATGCAGCGCGGATCGTTGAGGAAGATGCCCTTTACAATCTCGCCCAGAATATCGTGCGCCACACGCGTGATGCCTGTGTAGTAGAGCGAGAGGCGATGGTCTGCGATTGCATCCTGAAGCAAGCGCGGCGGCAACCAGCGAATCGTCAGCCGTTGCGCGATTCCCGCTTCGCTCCGGATGCTCTTTACGCCGCCGATGACACCTCCGACCTGATCCTGCCAGCCACCGCCCGCAGTGAGCAGCTGTTCAAGGGACAGTGTCCGCGCGAAGATGTCCTGCTGGCTCCAGTTCAATCCGCAGAGATTTGAAAGCGTGCCGAGGACATTCGCCGCAATGATGGAGCTCGTGCCGAGACCGGATCCCTTTGGAATCGCGGCAAGCGTCGTGAGTTCGACACCGCCGCCAAAGGTCGATTCGAGGAAAGAACGAAGATCGCGGATGCCTTCCTTGCCGTTGAAGCGAGGGTCGAAACCAGCGAGGCGAAGCGCCATGCGCGGAATGCCGAATGCGTCGCCAAGACGAGGCGTCGCTACGAGTTGATCAAGGGTTTCGATTTCGGTGCTGACGCCGATATCGATGGAGCGAAGCACGACCTTGGGTTCTTTTATGACTCGCGCAAATGCCTGGATGGGCGGCTGCCCATTCATGTCGAGCGCCATGTTTACGACATGCCCGCCGTGCTCGAGGCAGTAGGGCGGAGTATCGGTCCAGCCACCTGCAAGGTCGATTCTCGCCGGAGAGCGCCCCCATACGATTTGGTCTTCGAGGATGTCCCGGCGAGGATTTGCGGGCTTTAGCGAAAGATGGTCAACAATCAATTTGCCGAGAAGGGTGGTGGCGTCCTTGTCGTCTGTTCCGCTGACCCGCGCACGGAACATCGCATCGTGAACTGCTGCCAGGGAAGACTTGTCTTCAACGGCAGGTGGAAGCGAAAGCGATCCGTCGGCGACCATCTTGGCTGTCAGTGCAAGGTCGGTGTGAATGCAGCGTTCCGCCCATTGCGCGCAGTCGATCGTGGCAAACGCCTTGGCGGAAAGTGCGCGGCGCGCCGCATGCCGTGGCGCGGGATCACCGCATGTGAGCAAGTCCGCAGAGGAGAGGCGAGGGAGGGAAATCCAGAGTTTCGCGAGCTCGGAATTCGCATCGGGTTTCTCTGCGACTATCCATGAAAGCAGCGCGCCGCATTTTGGATTGTTCGCGTCGAAGAGCGGATGCAATGGCGCGGTGTGGATATCTGATTCCGGATTGATTCCGGCGGCTGCGAAATCAATGCCGCGTAGCGCGAGCCATTCTGGGAAGGGGCGACCTTGCCAAAGTGTCGAGTCATCGCCGCACTTTCCGCGGAATTGGTCATCGTAGCCATAGATGCGCCAGCAACGCGCTGTTGGTTCATCTTTTACGGAGACTGCATCTATGCATGCGCCGCGTGGCAGGTCAATCGTAAATGAATTTTCGGGAATACCCGTGAGGACATTGTCACCGTTGATTGTCCATGACGCAGGGATGATCGAAGCGTCGATCCACACATTGGGTGTCTTGCGTGGTATTGTGGTGCTGACCAGCGAATCGCGTATGACGGGGCAATCGAGCTGCGACTCGTCGCCAAAGCTGTGGCGCGATTCCGCAGGGGCCGCGAGTTGCGCGACAGACGCCATCACGGAGCGGTTCGTCCCGAAATGATGGAAGTGGCCGGTTGTAAGCGGGAGAACGGCGGCGGTGAGACCGGAAAGAAGCGCGTCGGCCTGTGCTGGATGCTCGCCGAGCGCCGTGGCAAAACGGTCGAAGAGATCGAATGGCGCGGCGGCGCCGTTCGGACCGTGTGGATCGAGACCGCTGCAGCGAATCATCGTGTCGATTGCGCGTCTGCTGAACATCCAGATGCCCGTATCGAGAAAGATCGCATTCGTGGATGACAGTTCGCGGATGCGGTCTGGCGATGGTTTCTGGAGGAAGAAATCAAGGTGTGTCGTATCCTCGAACGGGCAGAACAGCACACCGTGATGGCTTGCTTCTTCGGGCGATGACGGGATGCCTACGATTAGCACGTCGGCTTCCGGGCAAACTGGCAGGGGGGATTCGTTGGCGACAAGAACATCGCCGCAGGCGATTGCCAGGAGATACGATTCGTGGGTGTTGCGGAAGATGCGCTCGTACATGCCTTTTTGCATGTCGAGCAACGTCTGGTCGTGACGCTGCGCGGTAGCGTTCTGAAAGATTGGAAGCGGGAGAAGCGATTTGCCTTCGACAGCGTATCCTGGCAGACGGCGGCTTTGGCCGCTTCCATGGATCATAAGCTTGCGCGATGAATCAATCCATCTGTCCCATTCGGGCGAGCCGGCATTGCGCCAGGCTTCGAGAAGCGCATGGACAGTTCCTCCTCCCGAGCCAAGCTGGTGACCGATGGGGTCGGATGTCGCGAATGCGCCGCGCACTGGCGACGGGTCTTCGCGAAGGGAGGCGACAGAGCAAGCTGGTAGGGTGAGAATGAGTTCGATATCGTCCATGATAATTACCTGCAGTTTCCAGGGACACGTGGATAGGGTATGACGTCGCGGATGTTCGCTAGGCCCGTGCAGTATTGAACCATTCGTTCGAAGCCAAGGCCAAAGCCCGCGTGCGGCACCGAGCCGAAACGGCGCAAGTCAAGGTAGTTCGCATACTGGGCTGGATCGACTCCCGAGGCGCGCATCGCCGCCTCAAGCTGTGGAAGGCGTTCCTCGCGCTGGCTGCCGCCGATGATTTCGCCGACATCCGGGAGAAGCACATCCATCGCCGCGACGGTACGGCCATCGTCGGAAGCGCGCATGTAAAAGGGCTTGATCGCGCGCGGATAGTCCGTGACGATTACCGGGCCGTCGAAGACTTTTTCACCGGTGAGGTAGCGTTCGTGTTCCGCCTGAAGATCGTCGCCCCACTTCACGGGATACTCGAAATCGCCATTTGCGGGGAGCAAGCGCTCGATTGCCTCCGTATATGTGATTCGATGGAATGGGGATGACGCCAGCGACTCGAGACGCTTGGCAAGACCTTCAAGCACGCGCTTCTCGAAAAATGCGAGATCGGAAGGATGTGCCTCAAGCACACAGGCGGCGAGATGTCGAAGCAATGCCTCGGCGAGCGCGGCATCGGCATCAAGGTCGGCGAATGCCATTTCTGGTTCGACCATCCAAAACTCGGCCAGATGGCGGCGTGTGTTTGAATTCTCCGCACGGAATGTCGGGCCGAACGTGTAGATGTCACCCATTGCGCATGCGTAGGTTTCGCCCTCGAGCTGGCCACTGACGGTCAGGCTCGCACGGCGTCCAAAGAAGTCCGCAGAGTAGTCGATCGTTCCATCGGGAAGTCGCGGCGGATTCGCGATGTCGAGCGTCGTCGCCTGGAACATTGCCCCGGCGCCTTCGCAGTCGCTAGCGGTGATCAGTGGCGTGTTCACATAGATGAATCCGCGCGATTGGAAAAAACGGTGGATTTCGGCTGCGAGCGTGTTCCTGACACGCGCCATCGCTCCAAAGGTGTTTGTGCGGGCGCGTAGATGCGGAAGTTCGCGAAGGCGCTCGAAGGTCACGCGCTGCTTGCCAAGGGGATAGGCCAGGGGATCGCATTCGCCGAGGACGCGAACGGAATCTGCACGGAGTTCGACGGCCTGCCCTGCGCCTGGAGATGGGACCAGTTCGCCGCAGATCGCGACCGAAGTGCCGGGGAAAAGCGTGGAAACCAGGTTGCCGTAATCGTCGAGGGAATCGGGAAGGACGGCTTGCAGGCTATCGAAGCAGCTTCCATCGTTGATTTCGACGAAAGTCACTCCGGCCTTTGAGGAACGGCGGTTGCGCACCCAGCCGCACGCGAGCACGCATATGCCTGTTGCTATTTTGCCGCCGACCAATTCGGCAATCCTGATCCGTTTCGAAAAATCGATCTTTTCTTCCATTGGGTACCCCCGTGAGAGATACGACCCGTTGCGTGGATATTATTACCGATATCCGCGGAGAATGCATCGTATTTCTATTGTTTCCTCTCCGCATGGCGAAAGTAGTAAAATGGACAATACGTTACCTCGACTTGCCAATCTGGACGGTTAAAGGGTATTATTCACGCGAAATGACATTCCAGGAATTCAATCTATCGGAGCCATTGCTGAAGGCAATCGGCGAACTTGGTTTCACAGCGCCTACGCCAGTCCAGGAGCAGGTTATCCCGCGTGTCCTCTCCGAGCGCCGCGACATCATCGCGCTCGCGCAGACGGGTACGGGCAAGACCGCCGCCTTCGGTCTGCCGCTCCTCCAGGGCGCAGACCAGGATCTGCGCGCGACCCAGGTGCTCGTGCTCAGCCCGACGCGCGAACTCTGCAACCAGATTGCCGAGGATCTTCGCGACTTCGCCCGCTATACCCCTGCGATCCGCATCGTGCCCGTCTATGGCGGAGCGTCGATCGAACCGCAGATCAAGGAGGTCGTGCGCGGCCCGCAGTTCGTGATCGCCACCCCAGGCCGTCTGCTCGACCTCATCCGCCGCAAGAAGATCAAGCTCGATAATGTGCGCGACTTGGTTCTCGACGAGGCGGACGAAATGCTCGACATGGGTTTCCAGGAGGATCTCGAGGCTATTCTCAGCGAGGTTCCGGATGATGCCCGCACTCTTCTCTTCTCGGCTACGATGCCCACGCAGGTCGAACGCATCTCCGGCAAGTATCTCGAAGACCCGCTCAAGATCGTGATCGGCATGCGCAACTCCGGCGCGGAGAATGTCAACCACGAGTATTGCCGCGTCCGCGCGAAGGACCGCTATCCCGCGCTCCGCCGCATTCTAGACGCAACCCCCGGCATCTACGGAATCATCTTCTGCCGTACGCGCATGGAAACGCACGAGCTCGCATCGAAACTGCTCAACGACGGCTACAATGCCGACGCCCTCCACGGCGACCTTTCGCAGCAGCAGCGTGATCGCGTGATGGAGCGCTTCCGCCTGCGCCACCTCAGCATCCTCGTCGCGACGGACGTCGCCGCGCGCGGTCTCGACGTCGATAACCTCACCCATGTGATCCACTTCGATCTTCCCGAGGACCTCGACCAGTATATCCACCGCAGCGGACGCACCGGCCGTGCCGGCAAGAAGGGTGTCTCGATCGCCATCGTGAATCTCCGCGAGGAGGGCAAGATCGCCTTTCTCGAACGCCAGTTGAAGCGCTCGTTCGCATTGCGTCCGATCCCGTCCGGCGAAGAGGTCTGCGATGCTCGCCTGCGCGACTTGCTCGAGCGCGTGAAGACGACCGAGATCGACGAGGATCGCCTCGCGCAGTTTACCGACCAGATCAATGCGCTTCTTGGCGACATGGCCCCCGCCGATATCATCAAGCGCTTCGCGGCGATGCACCTCGGCGGTTTGCTCAACCGCTACAAGGATGCCGCCGATCTCAATGTCGAGACCGAACTCCCCCGCTCGCGCCGCGACCGCCCATCGGCTTTGATCGCGCAGGATGGCGATCTCCCTCCGCGCGGAAAAGGCGGGAAGGGCAGGGGAGGCTGGGATGGCGAACGCGGCCCACGCCCGCCGCGCGAACGCCGCGAATACGATGGCCCGGTGACGGAGATGACGGTCAACCTTGGCCGTCGCAACGGTTTCACCCCGCCCGATCTTCTCGGCATGCTCAACCGTGCGCTGAACGGCGTCCGCGTTGAAATCGGACGCATCGAGATCGGCCCGAGTTTTACAGCCTTCGAAGTCCTTGGCGAACCACCGAAGGCGCTTTTCGGCAAACTCTACATTCCCGACTTCCGCGGACGGCGCGTCTTCCTGCGCAAGGTCCGCCGCTGATTTGCGCCACTCGCGGCGCACACGAATCATAAGGCTAACCATGGAAAACATGCAGATACCGCTCTGGGATGGCGAACTCCCGGGCAACCTTGACACATCCGCACCGGATTGCCCCACGGCCCACGAAATCCCGTGCATGAAGACCTTCCTTCTCGATGGCGAAATCCGCCGTCCGCTGGTCGTGGTCTGCCCTGGCGGCGGCTATGGCTGGCGCGCGCCGCACGAGGCCGATCCGGTCTGCCAGTGGCTCAACGGCCTCGGCATCCACGCCGCGGTGTGCCACTACCGCGTTCAGCCGTGGCGCCACCCGACAGAGCTGATGGACGCGCAGCGCGCGATCCGCATCGTCCGCGCGAACGCCGACGCCTGGAAGGTCGATC
>JAZQOE010000004.1:0-42926 GCA_045627705.1 Kiritimatiellia bacterium
GGGAGATGAAGAACTGGCGCCCCTCCATGTCGGCGGCAAGCCGCCACAGGAGATCCGTCTTGTCAACATAGACGTATCCTCCCTTGCGCAGGTTCTCGAACGAATAGATGTCGGTCGTGATCTTTTCCATCGTTGACTCCCATGCCCGATCGCACCATTTCCCGCGACATCCCGCGCCCGACGGGCGAAGGGGATCGTAGATGCCCGTGTCAATCGGTTGCATTCAGCCATATCGTATCACAATTCATACGGTGGACGCGAAAGCATTTCCGCACTTGTCCCGACAAAATGGGGACCGCGCGTCCCGCGCGGTCGCAAATCGCGCAGGGGTCCTGGGGGCGAAGCCCCCAGCGACACTTGTTATCTGTTATCTGTTATCTTTTCTTCGAGTTGCATTATGGCTAAATTTCGTGTTCCTTTCGTCGCCTGTTTTTGCGGCGCGTTCGCGGACACCGGGCGCGCCTAGCACCCGCACCGGTCGGCGCGTTGCGCACCCGCCAGCGCGTCTCGGCAGACACCAGTCTGCCTTCGTCGCGGTCGGGCGCACCCCGCGCTCGCCCGGAGCGGGCACGGCGCTTGTTTCCCGGTTTCCGCGAATGTTGCACATGTCCCGCCGCGGTCGCCATCCGCCGTCGGCATCCTTCGGCTCCACGCATGCCTCGGACTTCGCCCCCGCGTCTCGCGGCATCCGCCGGGCCAGTGCGCGCGTCGTCCGGCATCCGCCTTCCTCCCGCGCACCCTGGCCTCGCCGTCCATCCGCGATCCATCGGGGCCTTGCCCTCGGCACGCGCTCCGCTCAGGACCCTCCGCCGGCGGATGTCGCCCTACGAAAAACGGCGCGCCGCGATTTTGTTTCGCCAGCAGGGAACCTGCAGCTTCGCATTCGTTTGCCCGTGAGGCGACGGAATCAATCGAAGTCGGAACTGCGACGCGCTTCGCACAGAATTTCCGCGTGCGCCGCGATTTTACCGAGATCGGTCACGTCGAGCATATCGATCAGCTCGATCAACTCGAGACGAATTTTTTTGGGGGTCTGTCCCCATTCCGTTCCCACGCAACATTAGCGGATACTCCGGTTGAATCTGTCACATCGGCCATGCCGGGCAATCGGCATGGCCGATTTTTTTTGCGGCGATGTCAATCGCGCGCTTTGCGTAAGACTTGGGTTCGGCCGAGCTGGATGCGAAGGCCGTCGTAGGCCGGGGCGATGCCTTCGGGGAGGGCGGAAGCGAGCGTCGAGTGATCGATATCGTGGCAGATATGCGTCATGAACGAGCGCCTGGCGCCGATGCGCTGGAGCAGGGCGAGCGATTCCTCGACGGTCAGGTGTGTCGCATGCGGCTTGTGGCGCAGTGCGTCCAGGATCATTATGTCGAGTCCGCCGAGCAGTTCCAGTGTCTCGGGCGGGATTTCCTTGCAGTCGGAAATATAGCCGACGGAGAAACCATCGGCTTCTAGCCTGAAGCCTGTCATCGTGCCGGAACCATGCTTCACTGGAAGCGGGGTCACGTGGAGCGAGCCGGTTCCGCCCATGAGCGGTTTTACATCGAATGGCGCGGTGACTTCGATGAAGTCGATCAGCGGACGGTATAACCCGACGATTGGCGCCTTCGCGATGTAGTCGAAGATGCGCTTCATCCCCGCGATCGTTTGCGGCGCGCCGTATGCGGGGATCACCGTGTTGCCTTGGAGCGTGTTGAAGCGGCGGACATCGTCGAAGCCGAAGACATGGTCGGCATGGCAATGCGAAATCAAGACGGCGTCGAGACGGCGGAGATTGTACTCAAGCACCTGCTCGCGGAAATCCTGCGGGGTATCCACCACCACGCGCATGTCGCCGGTGGAGACTAGGAGGGACGACCGGCGGCGGTGATTGCGCGGGTCCGTCGAATGGCATACCGCGCAATCGCAACCGATCATCGGCACCCCGACAGAGGTGCCCGTCCCCATGAAAAGAAGCTCCATCGATCAATCCTGCGCTGCGGCCGCGGCGGGTTCCGCGAGCGCTTCCGCAGCCCCGGCGGCGGTTCCGGCGGCATTGGCCGCCGCATCTTCCGCGACGGCCTCCTCGGCAGGCGCGGGGGCCCAGAAGCGAACCTTTTGCGCCCATGGGCGGTCCTGGAACTTCTCGACGGTCTTGTATCCCGCGAAGGTGGCGATGGCCAGCCCGACGACCACCCAGAATATGATGCGCCCGAGGTTGGAATCCTTGTAGGGATCGGACAGCTTGAGCGAGGACCCCAGCGGGATCGCGGCTTCCTTTGTGAACTCGGCGCCAAGGCGCATCGTCATCGGCAGCTTCGTGTTGATGGCCCAACCGGACGCATTGAGAACGGGCGTCAAGTCGCGGGCGCGGAGCTTGAAGTACGTGAGGATCATCGAAGGACCGGAGACGGCGAGAATCACGCCGCAGATGCCGGCGAGCGTCTTCCACAGCGGGATGCCCGTCACCAGGCTGACGATTCCGCCGACGGCTGAACCGACGAGCCCGACGGCCACGCCCATGGCGGCGACTGACGACGCCATGGCTACGCCTTCCATGCCGGTCTTCGCTGGGGCGGCGGACGCGGCTGCGGCGGCTGTCGGGGCGGCCGCGGCTGTCGCGGTCTTCTCGACGTTGGTGGCGGCGACGGCGAGGGCGGCGTCCTGCTTGTCGTTGAGGAGCTTCGCAACCTGGTCGCCGATCATCTTGCCGATCTTCTTCCAGGGACTCCAGAACGCCTCGCGGAGGCTGATTGGATGGTCAACGATCTTGGTGACGACCGCATCCCAGTCGTTGCCGGCGCGGTCGTAGAAGATGCCGTTTCGTCCGACGGAAAGCGATTCCGCGAAACCGGCGGTGAAGGGGGCGCAGATTGTCTTCCTCGTGCCGATGCCGGGACGGGTGATGTCGCAGTAAACGAGGCAGATGTTCGAGCGGGCTGCAAGGCCGGAGTGTGCGCCGGCGTCATCGACATACACGCAAAGATCGGAGGTGCGGGCGTCGAGATGCAGGCGCCCGGCGCGGAAGATTTCGGGGTATTTGGGATCGTAGTAGTCGCCGAAGCTGACGAAATTGTTTGCCAGCCGGTTTAGGTCCTTCACGAAGAGGAGGAGTTTCTCGACCTTCTGGATCTGCTCGTTTTCGCAGTTGAAAGTGGAATCCTTCGCGATCAGGTCGGCGATCTGAGTGCGATGGCCGGAAGCGAGGATTTCCCTGATTCGCGGGAGGCCGAGCGCTTCGACCTCGGTTCCGGCCTTGCCGTCGCGCCACGCAATGAACGGGGCTATCTTCGCGCAGAGGTCGTGCCACTGTGCCTCCGTGATCGAAGCGGCACAGCTATCGCCGAGGAGGGGAATAACTGCGGAATCGCGGAGCGCGGCGAGGCGGCCGGCCCATGCCGGGTTCGCGCCGCCGCCAAGCGGCAGTGCTCCATCGGCCGAGACGCGGGCGAGGGGAAGGGCCGCGATGTCGGCATTGGAATCGGTGAGTTCCTTGTCGGCGAGTGCGGCGAAGACGGCGACATCGCGGTTGAGTGCATCGGCCGCGCGGTCGTCGAAGGCGGCGAGGCGGCAGCGGGCGAAGAAGTCATCGGCCTTGGCGCGCACGGCATCGATGGCCGAAGCGGCCGCGGCGGTCGCGTCTCCGAGCGGCATGATGGACGCGGCTTCGGATGTCGCCCTGTCGTTCCATGCGGCGAACGCCTCGGCCGCCGCGAAGAATGCATCAAGTTTTGCCTGGCTCACGCCTGGCTGCCCGCTGCGGTCGTCTTCTCCGCCAACGGTGGCGATGATGTCGTGGATGGTCGCCTTGATGGCGTCATCGCCGGCGGCGGATTCGGGGACGATGCTATCGCCGTTGAAGCGCGTCTGCGCGAAAATCCTCGCGCGGTCCGCGACATCGTCTAGGGTGATTTCTGCGGCCTCGGCCTTGCCGAGGTTTTCGAGGATGCCCTTTGCACCGGCGAGGATCGACGCGCCTTCCGGCGTGGAATCATCGATGTTGTCGATGCGGAGAGTGCCAGTATCCTTGAGCAAGACATCTGGATCCTTGAGGAGGGAGGTGCACCACTTCATGGCGTCGAGCATTTCTGGCGGGCGGATGTGGCCGTCGCCATCGACGTCGATGAGCTTCAGGGAGCGCTGGTCGAAGCAAAGGTGCTTGAGTGGGACGCCGATTGCGACCCAGAGTTTCTGGTCGAGTTCGGGGAGGCGCCTGAAGTCCTCGCCGTTGCGGAAGAGAACCTGCGTGAGGCCGCAAGTCTTGTAGAACTGCCACTTGTATGCTGATGGTTTCATGGTGGTATCCCTTCGTTTGGTTAAATGGCCCGTTATCGCCCGTACGGGGGAGGGGAGACATGGATGTCGTCGTCGTCATCGTCGTCGCGGTTGCGGCGCCCGAAGAACCCGCCCCAGCCGCCACTGCCTCCGCCCCATCCCCCGCGTCCGCCACGTCCGAAGAAACCGCTGTCCTCGAAGCAGACCATGCGGTATTCGGCATCGGCGGATTGAAAGATGAAATAGGCGATGATGGCGAGCGTCCAGTTGGCGTGGAAGATTCCGTATATGCCCATGATCACGGCGATCACCCGCCCGACACGCGAGGCGATATAGGTTGCAAAGACGCGGTTGTAGCGCTTGGCGAGAATCGCGCGGAGGACGCGCCCGCCATCCATTGGAAATGCGGGAATCAGGTTGAAGAGGAAGAGACTCTTGTTGATCGTGCCTAGCCACGAGACGATACATGCGGCGATGAAAGTGGAATCCTGGACGGCGACCTTGACTACCTGTCCATGAAAATAACGCAGCTCATAGTGTTGCGGGATAAGATCGACGAGCAGTCGCGATCCAATCCAAAGCGCGGCGCTGACTGCGGGACCCGCGATTGCCATCCAGAATTCCCTTGCCGGTTCGCGCGGGATGTCGAGCATTGTCGCGCGCCCGCCGATGAGCATGAGCGTGATGTCTCGGACTCGGCAACCGTACTTGAGCGCGACGGCGGTGTGGCCGAGTTCGTGGAGCGCGACGCTGGTGACAAGAAGAACGCCTGTGATCAGGCCGACGATCAGTCCCGCGATGAAACTACCCGTGCTTCGCCCCGCCTCGAAGACAAGCCATGCGGCGAGGACTATCAGCGAAAGATCGACCTTGATCGGGACTCCGCGGAATGTGGCGATGGTGAAGGATGTCTGCATCTGCTGCTAATGGTTCTTCGGTTGGGATGAATGCGTGTCTGGTTGCGGCGTGGCCGCAGGCGCGGATTGCGCCGGTTCCTGTCCGGGATATGCGACGCGCGTGTGGTTGATCCCGACGTATGCCACGGCGAGGGCCTTGCGGACGTCGCGGAGTTCGCGGAACGAGAGCGGGCAGTCATCGAGCTGTCCGTCATCTGCGACCGCCTTCACGAGACGGTCGATCTTCGCGGGGACTTCGTCCTTGGTGACGCCCTGCATCGAGCGCATTGCCGCCTCGGTTATATCCGCCAGCATGAGGATGGCGACTTCGCGGGTCGCGGGGCGGCACGCGTCGTAGCGGTACTGGTTCGAATCGACAATCTCGGCCGGCATTCCCGGAAGTTCCGCCTGGTTTGCGTTCTGTTCCCTGGCCTTGCTGTAGAAGGCGCGGATGACGCTGTTGCCGTGGTGCTGGGCGATGGCGTCGAGGACTGGCGGGGGAAGGTGGTATTTGCGTCCGATGGCGACGCCCTCCTTCACATGGCTGGTGATGATCATGCGGCTCATGTTCGGCGAGATGTCGTCGTGCGGATTCATGCCGCCGCCCTGGTTTTCCGTGAAATACTCGGGCTTGGCGAGTTTGCCGATGTCGTGGTAGTAGCCGGCCACGCGCGTGAGGATCACGTCGGCGCCGATTGCCTCGGCCGCCGCGCTTGCGAGCATCGACACCCTGTCGCTGTGGGCGAATGTGCCTGACGCCTTGTAGCGCAGTTCGCGCAGGAGCGGATGGTCGAGGTCGGCGAAGGCGTTGATCGTTATGTTGCTGTAAAGCCCCGAGAGCTTCTCGAACACGGGGATCATCGCCAGGGCGAGCAAAGCGCTCAAAAGCGCGCTGGCTATCGCCATCGCGATGCGCACGATCGCGGTGTCGTGGTCGATCTCCCCGCTGCTCAGGATGAAGAAGATCGCGACGGCGCAGAGGGAAAGCGCCGCCTGCATCGCGAGACGGCGCGCCTTGGAGCGTGTGCCGATGCGGCGGCCGCGGCGCATGAAGGCCATTGTCGCCGCAAGCGCCATGGCGAGCGGGGCGAGACGGAAGTCGGTGACGGTGGCGATTGTCATGCCGGAAACCGCGCCGACAAGCGCGCATGCGCCGCGCCCGAAAAGCAGTACCGCGGCGAGTACCGCGAAGGAAATCGGCGCGGAATCCGCGAGGATTTGCCTTGCGGTCCCGGCGGGGATGTTCTTCAGGAACGGCAGCTGGCTCACGAACCCCGTAAGCGGCGTCCATTTCGATATGACCGCATTCGAAACGAGGAGAAGCCCGATCGGCGCGATGAAAAGCAGCTGGATGAGGGCTGTCGCCGCGATGCTGTTTCCACGCTCGCGGGTGACGTAGCGGAGCGAGGGCCACGCGACGAGCCATACGAGCGCCATTGCGCCGATGCTCGCCACCACCTGCGACGCGCAATCATCGCAGAATGGCAGTGCGAGCAACGATGCGGCGATGAATCCAGCGACGTGCAGGATCAATCTCGTGGAAGTCGGGCCGCCAGAATCGGCGACGGCCTCCTCCACGGGATCGATGGGCATGGCGCTGCGTTCCTTCGCCTTTTTGGAGCGCAACTTGGAGATGAAGCTTTCCATTGCGACAATGCCTGAGGGGAGGGGAGAGGACTATTCGAGGGTCCAGAGGATCGCCGTCACGCCACGCGGGTAGTACTTGCTGCCCGTGGCGATGCCGCGGATGATCTGGTCGCTCCATGCCCAGTAGCGGCTTTCGGGGCGCACAAGCCAGTTGACGTGCGCGGCGTCCGCGCGCTTGCCAGCGGCCCCCCACGGGAAGCCGAGGATCTTGCGCGCGACGAACTGGCAGATGTAGGTCTTGCTGAGCCAGGAGTTGTCGCTGGTCGAGCTGAGCTTCCATGCGCCGTCGGGGAAGAGGCAGACACCGGGCTTGAGCACCGCCTTCAGGTGCTTCGCGAGGGTTGCGATGAGATCGGCGTATGGGCCGTTCTTCGCGACAAGGCGCTTGTAGCCGCAGAACCACGGGAGGGCGAGGCCTTCCACCGCGGGAATGATCCTGCTGTCCACGCCTTCGCCCATCACGGCGGGGATGATGCCATCCTTGCCGGCGGCGGCGATCACGGTATCGGCCGCGCGGCGCGCCTGCTTGCGAGCGATGTCCGCGAGATCCTTCATGCCCTTGTCGGCGAAGAGTTCGCCGAGGCAGACGTACACGCTCCAGGTCCTGACGGCGATGTAAACGTTGTTGCGCGACTGGCCGAGGGATGCGTCGAGCGAATCGTAGGTCGTGATTTCCGAACCGCCGGCGCAGAGCGAGCTGTCGAGCCCCATCACGCCGTTGCGTTTTTCGGGATCTGGATTGTCGCGGTTGCAGAGACTCTCGAGGCAGTCCGAAAAAACGGCGCGCCGTTTTTCGAACCATTCGGTGTCGTTTGTCTTCGCCATGTACGCGATGCCGCACCACAGCCAGTTGACGAGCTCCTCGTGCGTCATGTACGAGAAGCAGCCGGTGAGGGCGCGCATTTCATAGACGGAATGGCCAGGGGGCGTGATGTTGTTGGCGACGCCCATGTCGTGCGGGAAGCTGATGCCGCCGGGATACTCCTCGGGCTTGCCGGGGAAGCGGACCGTGTCGCGGTAGGCGTAGCGGTCAACGTACCAGTCGAGCTCGTTGCGGAGCGTCCATGGATTCTGGATCGACTCGTAGTAAGCCTGGTCGGCGGCGAGGTCGAAGGTGTTCATCATGCGGTATTCGCCTTCGGCCACGACCCAGAAGGGCTTCTTCTTCGCATCGAGGAAAAGCTCGGTGCTGGCGTAGTAGCTGTGGATGGCATGGGCGAACTGCAGTCGCTGGTCGGGCATGAGCTTCGAGGTGCCGAACTTCCCGGCGGCTTCGGCGGAGACCGTGATCGCCTCGTCGAAGTGGTCGAGCGCATACTCGGCGACATTCTCGATCGACTTGAACCACTTTGTGTAGAGGTAGGAGCAGGGCATGCCGGAAGTCGCGATGCCGCCGCGGTAGAAGCAGACCGCGAAGCGGAATGTGCGGACTTCGCCGGCGGGGACGGTCGCGAGAAGCGCGGCGCAGGTGCCGAGGCCGAAGGAGATGTTGTCGGGGTGTTCGGGCTTGAGGATGTGCTCCATGGTGAAGCCCTGGGCGCTGGTGACGCCCTCGTCGGCGCAGGCGATCGCCGTCGAAGGGCCGCAGGCGATGCCGGTCACTCCGCAGTCATAGAAGCGGCGCATCATGTGTTCGTTGGACTTGCCGGCATAGCCGAAGAAGCAGATGCGGTCGCGCTTGCACGCGGTGTTATCGACGGTGATCTCCGCGAGGACCGCAGGCATGTACGCGAGCTTGAGCGCGGGTTCGGCGTCGGCCTCCGGATCGGGCGCGGACATGCAGGGATTGTAGATCGTGAAGGAAAGGTCGCCGGCGTCGAACGAATCTGAATTCGGGAAGAGGGAGCGGTAGATATCCTTGTCGGCGAACGGGATGAGTCGCGGCGCCGTGGAGTCCTTCTTCGAATCGTCCTTCGAAACGTCGTAGCGCTTCGATTCGTCCTCGCCGCCTTCGAAGAACGGAAGCGTCTCGAACACGCCTGGCTTCTTCGCGCTTTCGAGCCCGATATAGACGCTCTCGTCGGCGGGCTTGCCGAGTTCGAGGCCGAGGCCGCCCTTCGCGCCCTTGCAACCGAGGGTGAATGTGGCGAGCGCCCCGATCGGCGCATGCTCGACGTTGAAGAAAATGTCGATGTCCTTGGCCATGATGCGATTCCTTTCCAGCACGATCGTGGATGAATGGGGGACTAGTTGAGCGCGATGCCGAGCGCGGTAACGACGGAGATGTCGTTTTCATCGGCATCGGCGGCGGGCTCGCTGTCGTACTTGTCCTTGACGACGAGACGGAGGTTCACGCGGGATGAAACCGCTGCTTCGATGCCCGCTTCCGCCGTGATGAAATAGTGGTCGGTTTCGTCGGAATCCAGGAGGTACTCGCACTGCTCCCAGAACTTCGCGGTCTCGCTGATTGTCCAGTCGAGGCGTTCGGCGCAGCGGACGGCGAAGTAGTTGTCGGTGACATCCGCGACCTCTTCCCAGACGTATGCGGGGCCGGCTTCGATGGAGAGGCGGACGGTGTCGTTATCGACGAGATAGCGGCCGATGCCGGGGCTCAGTGTAAGGCGATAGTCAACATCCGCGATATTGTCGTGGAAGAGCTGGGCGTCGCCGACGCCGAACCAGCCGTTCGCGATGTCGCCCTTGACGTTGGCGAAGACCTTGCCGTTCTGGACGGTGGTTTCGGTGTTGTCGTCGTCGTCGGTATTCTCGCTGTAGTTTCCTTCGATGCCGGCATGGACTTCGGCGGAGTCCGGAATGCGGCCATCGACGAGTATTCCGCCATTGGACTCGATGGTTTCGCTGTTGCCGTCGGTCAGGGTCGCGCCAAGGACTAGCTTGGCCTTGATGCCTTCTTCGGCTTCGCCATCGGCGGCGAAGGAGACACAGGCGAGAGATGCGGCAATCGCAAAGGCGGTGAGAGACTTGGTGTTCATGATTGATTCCGTTGGTTTGGTGGATGAATGAATGGGAGGATTCGAGGCATAGATGATAGCATACAGCCCGCTATCACTTCAAATCTTTGAGAATGCCTTCAAGCGAGGCATTGTGGGCGAAGAACGCGAAGCCGCGGAGATTGAGGGCGCGGCATGCGTTGATCTGCGTTGCGACTCCGGCGGCGTCGAGCTGGCTCTCGTCGGCGGTGACGCCTATGCCTGGCACGAGGGTGGACGCTGGATCGTCGAGCGCTCCCACGCAGCGGGCCAGATATGCGGCGAACGCTGTGCCGTCTTCGGTATAAACCATTGGCGAAACGAAATCGACGATGCCTCCGCGAACCCATGCCGGCCAATCCTGCCCGACGGTCTGCCCGCTGGCGGGATTGGAATAGACGGCCGCGGAAAGCACGGTCGCAGGGTGTTTCTTCTTCAATTCGGCGCGAAGTTCGGAGACCCACGAAGTCAGTGACTGCGCCCGGAATGCGATAAACCGGTCGTGGAGGGTGCCGCTCTTTATTACGGCCGCCGGCCAGTTTCCGACTTTCTTGCCGATCGCGTTTTCAAATGCCTTGCGCGTGGTTTCGCAATAGCACCCGTCGCTTCCCGGATAGCGGATGTAGTCGAGGTGGATATCGACGCCGCGCGCCGCAAGATCGAGTACCGCCTTCTTCAGCATGTCGCGGTTTTCGGCGCAGTCCGGACACATCCAGTCCAGCTGCGCACCGGACGCATTCTTCATCATTCGGCCTTCGGCGCGCATTTTCTTGAGTTGTGCCGGAGCCGCGGCCGAGGCATTCCAGCATTCGATCCACGCATTGACCGCGATGCCGTTTTTCCTTCCGGCGGCGACTATGTCCTCGACTTTCGTGACGCCCTGTGGCGACATCTTTTCGGGAAGCCTGCCGTTTGCCGGATAGCATGCTGTTCCCGCGGATTGGAGATGTATGAACGCGGTGTTGCAGAATCCCGATGCACGAAGGTCGGCGAAAAGGCCGTTCCATCCATCGGCGTGGCATGCGACTGGCGACGAGAACCATGCGCCCATGATCTCGCGCGAAGGATTCGAGGGCTTTGAAATCGCTGGCGTTGTTTTCGCGGCGACAGGCGAAGCCTTGATCGAGGGCGCGATTTCGCCGACCAGCGCGCGCAGGAATGCACCAGCGACTGGCGTCTGCAGCGATGGCACGTGCGCGAACCAGGCGCCATGCGGCGAGACAACGCATGCGGGATCCCTTGTGACACGTCCGTTGCCGCCAATCCAAAGCGCGCGGATCTTCGCGGTCGATCCACTCTGCGGGCGCGGATTGAATACACTGGCGGTAGCGTGGTGAATCGCGTGGAGCGCAGTGTCGGGCGTTTGTCCATTTGACGGTAGCATGGCCGAGTAGCCGCCTGTCGCGGCGCCCTGGCTCCATTGCGGCGTGGCGATCCCAAAGAGTTCGGCAAGCGGTGCCGAGGAGTTGTAGTAGATGATCAGCTTGCCGCCGTCCTTCGTGAAACGGCGGAGTTTTGTCGCGGATGTATCGGGCAGTTTCGGTGAATACGGAAGCACGAGAAGCTTGATCTTGGACAGATCGCTAAACGAGTCGTCGATGAATGATGCCTCGTAGCCCGCGCGTTGGAAGATGCCAAGGCAGCGCTCGGCCATTTTCGCGGCGTAGGCTTCTTCGCCAGGGGCGGATGATGCAGTGGCTTTCACAATGGCGATCGGAGTCGCGATTGCGGAAAGTCCTTCGATTGCGACAAAGGTTCCTTTTACGGCCTGTCCCTTGAATGCCGTATCGCGCCATGCGGAAATGCGGATGGCGGTTGCTTTCGAAAACGGGGCGGGGGAGCCTTCGGCCTTGAAGGATGAAATCGGCAGGCGCACGACGCCGCCAGCCTGAAGCTGGACGGCTTCGGGCCATGCGTACCATCCCTTGCCGGATTTCACATGGATCGCGAGTGCGCGGACATGCTGTGGAATCGCCTTTGTGGAATGGCGGAGCACGAGCACCGAGGCATCGGAGGGAATCCTCGCGGAAAACGGGATGTCCCAGTAAACCCGCCTGGCGTCGTTTGCCATGTCGAGCGGGAGCCTGATCGCGGAATCGGTGAACGTCGCCGCAGCCGATCCCGCGCCGTGTGCGATGCTGGAAGCGACCTTCGCCGATGGCGCGACCAAATCCGCAGCCCCTGCAAAATGGGGCGCGACTGCAAGCGACGCCAACAAAACCGCGAAAAACTTGGCTATGGTTTTATGCATATAATGGCTGAAAATGTCGCCGCCTACTTGAAGTTGAAGCGGCCCCACAGGCACGGGACGATGCCGGCTTCGCTCGGAAGGTCGGAGAGGATGTTGGTGTCCTTGTTCGACCAGTATTCGCGGCGCGCCGCCTGAGTCGCTGAATTGTCGCCATAGACACGGCCTACGTCGCCGGCGGTGCCGCCAATCGACGAAGGATCGAAGTGGATCGTGGCGAGCGGTATCGCCGCTTCGACAACCACGTCGGCGCCATTTCGCGACACCGCGATCTTGGCGTCCGTAAGCACTCCGGCCTTGTCGCACCACAGCGTGCGCCACGGGGAGCTGAATGGAATACGATCCGCATCGCTTGTGCCTGGCACGACGAAGTCATAGACGACGCACAAGGGTTCGCCCTGGAATACCGAAAGCGAAATGCGCAGGTCGCCTTCACCCGCCGAACTGCGGTTTTCCGGCAGCCCAGGCTTCGTCTGCAGCATGATGTCCAGCACGTCTCCGCTCTTGAAAAGCTCAAGCGGATTTGCGCCGTTGTTGGCGAATGGTGCGCGGTCGTCACGGTGCTTCGAGAGTACATAGAGGTTCTGCGAATCGTAGCAGAGCGAGAAGCCGTCGATGTCGCCCATGCCTTCCCAGTCAGCGGGATTGGAGTCGATGGTCACGGCGCCATCGGCGACGCGCTTCACGTCATAGATCTTCGGTTCGGCCTTGCGCTGTGCGGCGGCAAGGCGCACCGCCTGTGCCGCGGCGATGTCGTCTGGCGAGACTTCGAGTTTGCCGCCTGGGAGACGCTTGATCTTTTCAAGACCTTCGATTTCCACGATCGAGCAGTGGTTCTTGCCGACGATGTAGTAGAAGTGGTCGCGTCCGTCGCGTCCGCGCGCCTTTTGGAAGATGCCGCCGAAGTGCTCGTCGTAGGTGCTGGTTTCGGCGAGGACGTCCGAAGCCGGCGGTTCGGTGAAGTTCCAAAGGAGGCCGACACGCTGGTCGCGGAATATGCGGTCGATGTAAAGACCATCGTCGGTCGTCATCAGATATGTGCAGCCGAGGTTGGAGTTGAACGAAACGATTTCGCCGATTTCATCGTTAACCTTTTCGATGCCCCAGACGCGCGTGGGAGCGATGAGCACGCCGGGTTCGTTGCCGCGCGCCGTGGTGTGGTGGCCAGCGTGGAGACCCGGCCAATCGTTGCGGTACAGCCAGCGAACGGTGCCATCCTGCGCGACGCTCGTAAGCGGGCCGCCGAGGACGATCGCATTGCCTTCGCTGTCGGTCATGAGTCCTTCGCCGGATCCTGGGACAACCTCTGTCGGCACATCGTAGATCGGGTAGCCGTCGCTTGAGAATCCGCTTGGCTTGAAGAATACCATCTGCCCTTCGCCGGCATTGGCGGCGGCGATGAAGTCATGGTTCATCCGCCAGTTCCAGCCAGCGCTTGCATGGGTAAGCAGGCGCCCGTTCGGGGCGTTCAGTCTGCCGAACTTGAGTTCGCCTGGCTGGACGAACCCGTCGTTGTCGAGGTCTGTCCACGTGAAGAATTTCTGGTCGGGCTGGTAGCCTTCGACAACGTTGGTCAGGAATCCAGTGTCGCTCCAGTCTTTCCAGTCGCCCTTCTGTCCTGCTGGATAGCCGAATGTCTCGCGGAGCGCGATGGCGGAGCCGATCGCGGCGACAGGCTGCACATGGTCGCCCTTGTACTGCCAAAGGACGATCGAGGGGTGTCCATGCGGCGCCATGTAGCTGGTGAACCAAAGCTTGCTGCGCGAGAATAGGCCGCGCTTCGTGCGGAAGGCGTAGCCAGGATAGTCGGCGTCGTTGAAGCGCGCGCACTTTTCGCTATCGACGCGGTATAGCACATTCACGAGCTTGACAGGCGCATCGGGCGTCTCGCGGTAGAACTCTAGGCCCTTGTAGAACAGACGGCGGTCGTCGGCGGGGTCGATGCATCCGCCGCCGCCATAGCGCGTGGGACCGTAAACCGCCTTCACGCATTTGCCGGAGTCTGCGTCCCAAAGGCTTACCCTGCGCACGCAATCGACATGCTCCATGACCCATACCGTCCCGTCTTCCGCGACTTCCACGCCGAAAGGCTCTTCGAGGTCGTTCTCGTCGAACGGTCCAGTCTGGCGTCTTCCGGGCTTGCCGAGTGTCGAAGTAAGGGTGCCGTCGGGCGAGAAGCGGAATACCTGGTGCAGCGGCTCTCCTTCGCCAACGTAGATGTTGCCGGCGGCATCGGTGCCGAGCCCCAGCGGGTTCCGCAGTTTGCCGGCGAAGAGCGGCGTGACATCGCCGGTCGCGGCGTCGATCACAACCACGTCCTTGCCGCTGGTGGTCACGAGCCTGCCTTCGCCGTATGGACGGATGCGTCCGGGGGAGGGGAGCCTGATCTCTTGCACAAGCACGGGTTTTTGATCGTCGAACTGCTTGTATGCGATATCCCAGCCAAATCCGCGGAAGCCTGCCGCGAGGCCCTTCGAGATGTCGAAGACCTGGATAAGGTTGTCATTCGCGAAGGCGAGATACGCGCGGTCGCCGATCACCTGGAATCCGCTGATGCCGCGGTGGAGCAGGGGATCGTCGCCGGCCTCCCCCTGCTTCGGGATCGGACGCTGGAATATCTTCCGGTCGGCATGGGTGCGCTGGTCGATCTGGATGATTACCTGGTTGTCGCCGATCCAGCCGCCTTCGCAGAGACCGTAGTAGTAGTCGCCATCGGTGCAGATTTCACTGGGGATTGCGACCCAGCAACGGTTGGTACCCCAGATTTTGCTGGTGTTGGGGTGGAGGTGGACGATCGAATCGCCCGCTTCGGCGAAAGCTCCGATCCACATTGTGCCGTCGATGCCCCGGCAGATTGTGCGCGGCGGTTCGTGGTCGGCAAGCCATCCACCCTTGCGGTCGGGCGTCTGCCATGCCACGCCGTCGAGCGGCCAGGGATGATAGGTGTGCTTGAAGGTGAGCTTGAGCGGGGGAGTGTAGATTCCGCGCCAGGAGTACTCGCCTGTGCCGAGGACGGGCTTGCCTTCCCAGTTTTCGAGATTCCAGAGGACGGTATGCTCGCCCTTGGTGAATTCGACACCGGCTATTGGATTGGCGACGACCTTGCCATCGGAATCGCGGACTTGGATTGTCACCTTGCCATCGTCGGGAATAGAGAAGGTGATCGGCACGCCCGCCACTTTCTTCTGGGCCGATTCTTGTTCCGTCGAAGGCGCGTCGCCGAACGCGATGATTTCTCCGATGGAAATTTGCCTTGCGCCGCCAATACAGCGCAGACGCACCGCGCGGCTGGTTACGGGTTCCGGGAAGGCGAATATTTCGAAGTTGCGGAAGCCATCGACCTGCCGCCACTCACCATCGATAGGCTGCCAGCCATCGGTGCCGACAGCGAAACGCGGCTCGTCATCGCCCGCATAGACTTCGACGACCGCATTCCCGAGGCCCTTCTCGTTGCGGCCGCGCATCGTGCCGATCGCGCACAGTGAGCGTGGGGAATCCCAGGCGAGCATCATCCATTCTGGCTTGTCGGCCGAGATGTCATCCTCGCGTTGTGCGGTGCGGAAATTGTCGCCCGAGTCGATTTCGCCGGAAATGAGCGTTTCGGGCTTGTTCACCCACGGGCGGGGCTGGAATCCGCTGCTCGGTTCGTCCGCCGAGCTAACGGCCACACCTGCGTCCGCGGAAAGATTCTCGGCATTGAAATCGAGGATGGCGATGAATTCGATCTGCGCCGCGTACGCGCCCTTTTCCGCGCCTTGCTCGCGGAGCGACTTGCGGTCGAGCTCGCAGGGGCGCTCGATGCGGATCGCGCTGGTCTTCATGCGCGGCGACCAGACTTGGAGGGCTTTTGCGGCTGTGACAGGTGGAAGCCAGGTTCCGTCGTCTCTTCTCGCGGAGATTGCGCCGCCTGGGTATGCGACCACGCAGAGGCTGTCTGTCGGGGCGTCGAGTTCGATGGTGAACGAACCCTTGGCGGATTGGTCGTCGGTAACGGCGGTACGCCATCCTGAAATAACTGTTGCGTTGCCGCTGGATGAAACCTTCGGGACGGCTCCGCCATCGGGCAGCGATGCGAGATTGGCGATACCGGCGAACAGGGTGGTCGATGAGGTGGCGAAAGCAATCGCGCAGGCCACTGCGGCGATGTTATCTCTGGCTGATTTCATGAACTCATGTTACTCCCACAAGTCGTCTCGCGCAATACTCGACTTCGCATTCGCAACCAATAAACATGCGTGTTTCGCAGATTTCCTATTGCGCAACAATACCGCAAGGGCTATTATCCCAATTGTAATGCAGAACCCCCTTTTGAAAGGAAACCGTCCAAATGAGCAACATCCCGACATCAGACATCCGCAACTTTGTCCTTGCAGGCCACACCGGCAGCGGCAAGACGACGCTGGCCGATGCCTTCGCCTTCAAGATGGGTCTCAACGACCGCCTCGGTTCCGTTGCCGCAGGCACGAGCATCTCCGACTACACCGAAGAGGAGAAGGCCCGCAAGATTTCGATTTTCACGATTCCCTTCACCGGTGAATACAAGCTTGGCGACAAGACCTACAAGATGGTCTTCACCGACACCCCCGGCGCCCCAGACTTCTACGGCCAGCTCCGCGGCGCGGTCCGCGCTTCCGACTTCGCGGTGATCGCCGTCGATGCCATCTCCGGCGTCCAGGTCGGTACCCGTCGCGCGTGGCGCATCTGCAAGTCGCACAATCTTTCGTCGATCGCATTCGCGCTTACCGGACTCGACAAGGACAATGCGAATTTCACCAAGGCCATCGATTCCATCCGCGAGGCCTTTGGCAAGAACTGCGTGCCCGTGACCGCCCCTATCGGCGACAAGGTCGTGAACATCCTCGACCAGGAAGAGCTCCCCGAAGAACTCGCCGAGATGAAGACCTACCTCGCCGAATCCGCCGCTGAAACCGACGAAGCCCTCATGGAGAAGTATTTTGCCGAGGGAACGCTTCCCGCGGCCGAAATCCGCAAGGGGCTTCTCGCCGGCATCGCCGATGGCTCGGTCCATCCGATCTACACCGTGATGCCCCTCAAGGACCTTGGCGTTACGCCGATGCTCGACAGCATCTGCCGACTCCTCCCCGGTCCCGGCAAGCGCGAGTTCAAGGACCGCGATGGCAATGTGATTCCCTCCGATCCCAACGTCCCGCTTGTCGCCCAGGTCTGGAAGACCGCGGTTGATCCGTTCGTCGGCCAGCTCAGCTTCCTGCGTATTTTCTCCGGTACGCTCAAGGCCGGCATGCAGCTCCAGAACAACGCCACGGGCGCCAAGGAAATTCCCGGTTCCCTCCTGCAGGTCATCGGCAAGAAGCAGGTTCCGGTCGAATCCGCCGGTCCTGGCGACATTGTCGCGATCCCGAAGCTGAAAGACACCCACACCGGCAACACGCTTTGCTCCGAGGGCACCGCCACGCGCCTTGTCCCGCTCGAATTCCCGCCGCCAGTCATGTACATGGCCGTCACGGCGAAGACGCAGGCCGACGAGGACAAGATGTCCGTCGCCATCAAGCGCCTGCTCGAGGCCGATCCCACACTCCACTACGAAAAGCAAGTCGAGACCAAGGAAATCCTCCTCAAGGGCCTTGGCGACGTGCATCTCGACGTGGCGGTCGCCCTCATGAAGTCGCAGAGCAACGTGAGCGTGAACCTCTCCGTCCCGAAGGTTCCGTACCGCGAGACCATCCAGGGCCAGGGCGAGGGCCACTACAAGCACAAGAAGCAGTCCGGCGGTCGTGGACAGTACGGTGAAGTTTACCTCCGCGTGCGTCCGAAGATGGATGGCGAAGAGGAATGGTTCAAGGACGCCACGGTCGGTGGCTCGATCCCAGGCAACTTCATGCCCGCGATCCAGAAGGGCATCGTCGATGGAATGCAGGCCGGCGGGCTCGCCGGCAGCCCCGTGCAGAACGTTGTCGTCGAGGTGTACGACGGTTCGTTCCACCCTGTCGATTCCTCCGAAGTCGCATTCAAGATCGCCGGCGGCCGCGCCTTCCGCGAGGCCATGGCGGTTGCCAAGCCCGTGCTGCTCGAGCCAGTGATGACGGTCACCATCACTGGACCAGAAAGCTGCACCGGCGCGATCACTGGCGACCTCAACCATCGCCGTGGCCGCATGCTCGGCATGGACATAGTCGAGGGCGAGCAGGTCATCACGGCCGAAGTGCCATTCGCCGAACTCTTCCAGTACGCCGCGCAGCTCCGCTCGATCACTGGAGGCCAGGCCGCCTTCGAGATGGAATTCGCGCGCTACGACATCGTTCCTTCGAACGTCTCGCAGAAGATCGTTGCCGAGTACCAGAAGAACCGCGCCGCGGAAGAAGACGAATAGCCTTCCCGACAGTCGCGAGAAAAAAGCGGCGCGCCGCGAAATGGGCAATCCATTTTGCGGCGCGCCGCTTATGGATTGCAGGTTGTTTCCGCCATGAAGATTACCATTGTCACAGTCTGTTTCCGCAGTTCCGCCGTCATTCGGACGGCGATAGAATCCGTGTTGTCGCAGAAGGGCGCCGATTACGATTATTGGGTGATCGATGGCGGAAGCGACGATGGCACTGTCGATATCCTCCGTGAGTTCGAGCCGAAATTCGGTGGTCGCATGCATTGGATATCCGAGCCGGACCGAGGAATGTACGATGCCATAAACAAGGGAATCCAGCGTGCCACTGGAGAATTTATCGGCATATTGAACGCCGATGACTACCTTGATGGCGAGGACGTGTTGGCGCGCGTGGCCCGCGAGGCCGAGGGCGTTGAAGACTGCGTTTTCGGCAACATCCGTTTCGTCAAGGAATTCGGCGGGAGGACGCAGCGGATCTGCTTCGCCAGATTCTGGCGCCCGTGGATGCTCCACTGGGGCTACATGCCGCCGCACCCCGCGATCTTCATCCGCAAGACGTGTTTCGACAAATGGGGTGGGTATGTCCCCGACCGCAAGGAGTATCGGATCGCGGCCGACAACGAACTCCTGATCCGTTTCTTTTGCCGGCATCGCATGACCTACCGCTACATGCCGATAAACACTACCGTCATGCGGCTGGGCGGGATGTCAACAAGAGATGTCGAGGCCCGCATGAAGTTGAACGAAGAGATTATCAAGGCCAACCGCGACAACGGTTACTTCTGCTGTTGGCCGATGCTCCTTCCGAAATACGCAGTCAAAATCTGGGAAGTCATTTTGCCTCGACTTGGTTTGATGGGGAATGACAGGGCGAACAAAGAGGTAAGAGGTAAGAGGTAAGAGGTTCGGATATTTCTTCTGCCTTCCCTAAAGTATTAGCACCAAGTAACTAGTTTTTCGCATTGATGGCGACATCCCATTTTGATAATCTTCGACACGTTCACCGGATTCGACCGGCGGGTGTCCGCCTGGATCCGGGGTGAAATCCACGAGGAATAAGTCATGGAAGCTTATGCGGTTGTCATGACCGGCGGCAAGCAGTATCGCGTTTCCGTCGGCGACACGCTGGAGATCGAGCGTCTCGAGGCCGAGGTTGGCCAGGATGTCGCTCTTGATCAGGTTCTCGCTCTTTCCGATGGCGCGGCGCTCAAGGTTGGCGCTCCCACGGTCGAAGGTGCGGTTGTCACGGTTACCGTCAAGGAGCACATCCGCGGCGAGAAGACCGTCAATTTCAAGCGTCGTCGCCGCAAGGGCTACGAGCGCAAGGTCGGCCACCGCCAGGAGCTGACCGTCGTAACCGTGAAGGCCATTGGCTGAACCCGCACGGCTTCGGATCTCGGTCCGCGGCCAACGCTAATTTAAAGGAGCTTTATCATGGGACGCAAAGGCAATGGCGTTAACAACCGCGACAGCAACGCCCAGCGTTTGGGCGTGAAGCGCTATGACGGTCAGCTGGTTACTGCCGGCTCGATCCTCGTGCGCCAGCGCGGCACCCGCATCCACCCCGGCGCAAATGTCGGGATTGGCAAGGACGATACCCTGTTCGCTCTCGCGGACGGTACCGTCAAGTTCATCAAGGGCGGCAGCATAGTGACGATTGTCCCTGCTACGCCTGCCGCGAAGTAATCGCGCGGCAATGGGAAACCTCGCGCCGGTGCAACAGTGAAAGTCAGGCAATTCGTCGATTGTGTTTCAATCCCCGTGCAAGCGGGTAACGGCGGTCCCGGCAGTCACAGCTTCCGGCGCGAGGCTTTTATTCCCATGGGTGGTCCCGATGGCGGCGATGGCGGCCGCGGCGGCCACGTGATCTTCGTTGGCGACAACAACGAAGACTCTCTCCTTCCAATCTACTTCCTCTCGGAAATCAAGGCCGAGGATGGGCAGGGCGGCGGCGGCCAGCGGCGTCACGGCCGCAACGGCGCAGACAAGATTGTGAAGGTGCCGTGCGGCACGCAGATTTATGACGACGATACGGGCGTGCTTCTCGCGGATATCACCGCGCATGGCCAGAGCGAAATTGTCGCCAAAGGCGGCAAGGGCGGATGGGGCAACGTTCACTGGAAAAGCTCCACCCACCAGGCGCCAATGGAATTCACCCCTGGCCTTCCAGGCGAGGAATTCCGTCTCCGTCTCGAAATGAAGTGCCTTGCGGATGTCGGCCTTGTCGGTTATCCGAGCGCCGGCAAATCCTCGCTTCTCCGCGCACTCACCGCCGCAACCCCCAAGGTCGGCGCCTATCCCTTTACCACTCTTCGCCCGATTGTCGGCACGATGGTCAACCCAGACTACACGCAGGTTCGCATCGCCGATATCCCCGGTCTCATCGAAGGCGCACATGATGGCGTCGGTCTCGGTGCAGAGTTTTTGCGCCATCTCGCCCGCACACGTGTGCTGGCGTATGTGATCGACATGGCGGGCGTAGATGGGCGTGCGCCGTGGGACGATCTCCATTCCCTTCGCGAAGAGCTTTCCCTGTACGACAAGGCACTCGCGAAGCGCCCCTCGATTATCATCGCGAACAAGATGGACATGCCTGGCGCTGTCGAGAACCTTGCGGAATTCCGCAAGCGCATCCGCCGCGCTCCCATCCAGATATCGCTCGTCGATATGACGGGCCTTGATGCCGTCCGCGCAAAGATTTGCGAAATGCTCGCAAAATGCGATGACGGGCAATGACAATCTGTATCTCCTCGGTCGCCACAATATCGAAAACCGTCTTGGCACTCTGATGGCCTGCACGGCCATTCAGAAGGAGAATAGACATCACCGCGACGATGTCTAGTGGATCGAGGCCTCCGCCACCATTTGAACAAGGTGCAACCCTTGTGATTTGTTTTCGAATGTGATACTTTTTTACCCATGGAACGCTTCTTCAACATAGCCGGCCCTTGCAGGCCGAACATGCACTACATGCTTCCGCCGATGGACAGGCTGCCCGACGTGGCGCCACTCATCCGCAAGCAGCAGTATTTCGTGGTTCACGCCCAGCGCCAGTGCGGCAAGACGACCGCGTTCCTCTCGCTCGCCAAGGAGATCAACGCCGGCGATGAGCGCGTGGCGTTGTACTGTTCGCTCGAGGTCGCGAACGCTTTTCCAAAAGCGGAAGACGGCATTCCTATGATATGCGACCGCATCCGCAACGCGGCCGAGGGCCATATCGACTTCAACAAGTCGCCCGATGAAGTCGAGATGCGCGCTGATATCGCACATTCCGGTGTCGTTTCAGGCGGAGTGTACAGATTGCTTTCCGCTCTTTCCATTGCGGCTGGCAAGCCGCTAGTCGTGTTCTTCGACGAAGTCGATTGCCTGGGCGACTCCACGCTGCTCACGTTCCTTCGCCAGCTGCGCGACGGCGCGATCTCGAAGGAGAAGGGCGTTGACTTCCCTGCGTCCATCGCGCTGATCGGGATGCGCGACATCCGCGACTACAGGGCGCGCATCCGCCCGGACTCGGAGTCTCTCGGCTCCGCCAGCCCGTTCAACGTGCTGGCGAAGGCGATGTCGCTCCGCACATTCTCCGACGATGAGGTGGCCGCGCTCTACGCGCAGCACACTGCGGAGACGGGGCAGCGCTTCGAGCCGGAGGCCGTCCGCGCGGCGTGCCTCTATTCCGGCGGGCAGCCCTACCTCGTGAACGCCCTTGCGCGCTGGTGCGTGGAGGAGATCCACGGCGATCGCCACGGCGAGCCAATTACTGCCGCGGACATGCACGATGCGAAGGAGAAGATCATCCGCGAGCGCGGCACGCACCTCGACTCGCTGATGGAGCGGATGAAGGAGCCGCGTGTCCGGCGCGTCGTCGAGCCCGTGATGCTCGGCGAGATGGCGAACTTCGACGAGCTGCAGGACGATGTGCGGCTGGTCATCGATCTCGGCATCCTGAAGATTGACGGCAGGGTGCTCAAGCCCGCGAACCCGATGTATTCGGAAATCATCGGTCGCTACCTTTCATGGGGGACCCAGCAGGGGATGGGCGTAACCGTGCCCGAGACGCCGTGGGTGAAGGACGACGGGCTCGACATGCAGGGGCTGCTTCTCGCCTTCCAGGACTTCTGGCGGGAGAACGCGGGCGTTTACGCGCCGCCCTTCGGCTATGCGGAGTCGTACCCGCACATCGTGCTGCAGGCCTTCCTCCAGCGCGTAATCAACGGCGGCGGGGAGATAATCCGCGAGATGGCGCTCGGCAAGGGCGCGCTGGATCTCGGGGTGCTTTTCCGCGGCGCGAAGTACGCGGTCGAGGTGAAGCTCAGGTACAACTACGAGAAGAGCCATGACAAGGCTTACGACCAGGTGTGCCGCTACATGGACCACCTGGGCGTGGGCGAGGGGTGGCTGGTTGTGTTCGACCCCGACATGGCCGCGCCGTGGGAGGCGAAGCTCCGTCACGAGGACATCGCCCGCGACGGCAGGATGATTCACCTCTTCTGCTGCTGATCTCCCGGCGGGCGATTCCCGCCCGCCGCTCGCAGCGGTGGCATGTGACCGCAGTTGAATTGAATGTGCTGGAAACCCCGGCAGATTATTGGTAGAATTACTTCGACATTTCCTTTTGGACGATTAGCTCAGTTGGTTAGAGCAGGACCTTTACACGGTCAAGGTCGGGGGTTCGAGTCCCTCATCGTCCACCACTCTCTGCGAAGGGCAACAGTCTGCCTGTTTGACTTGGCTATGTCCAAACGGGAACTTGTACGCGACATCATGGCGGGGAAGCCTGCGACTTTCGAATAATCATTGGAGCGTCTGGAGCTGTGACGGTGTGGCAGTGCCGTCGCACCATGAAAACGAGCCGTCTGCATTCCAGAATCCGACCGCCGTGGCAGTGTTTACCGGTTCCTCTTCCTGTCCGATTGTCGGAGCAGGTTCCGCCGTGTAGGCGATTACATCGGGGATGCGGTCGTAGAAGTGGTTTTCGGATAGGCCGGCGCCCCATTGCGTTCCGCAATTCACGATTGCGGCCTGCGCGGGGTCGATTGGATTCTTGCCGGCAAACCAAAGACCATGTCCCTTGCGCGGGATTGTCCTACCTGCAAACTCAAATGATTCCGGCGAGACTTTTACGCCGGCGTTCTCGAGTACGGCCTTCGCTAGCGGGCTGCCTTCGGGTTCCGCGAAAATGAACAGGGCGCGTCCGCGAAGACTGTCGTTTTCAACATCGCGCTCGATGGCGCAGCGCGGTTCGCCCTTCGCGAAACGGCGCCATTCGGCGGCGCGCCGCGAAAGCGTCATGCTGTCGCCCGCAATCATGGTGAACGGCGAGAGCAGGGCATCCTGCACCTTGCTTCCGGTAAAGCCAGGGACGCAGTTGAGCGCTTTCGGGCGTTTCGCGTTGTGGGTCTTGAGGTTTTCTTCAATGAACGCAACCGCGCGCGGATTGGAGAATGCCTCGATCGCAATCTGGTGGCCGAGACCTTCCAGCACAACGAAGTCCACGTTTTCCGAGCCGAGCGTCTTCAATGTGTCAACGGGATGTCGCCCCTGCTCAATTGACACCAGCGGATCCAATTCGCCATGGAGCGCGAGAATCGGCATGTCCATGAGCCGGTGAAGCCACGAGGAGCCGAATTGGGTGTCGATGATCCGCCGTTGCCATTGCGGGACTTTTTCCGCGGGGACGCGGTGCCAGACGTAATAGTCGGAACGTCCGCTGAGGATCAGCATCGCGTTGAAGCGCTCGGCAAAGCGCCCGCCAATGCTCCATGCGCCCATTCCGCCCATCGAGTAGCCAACGAGCAATACGCGGTCCATGTCGATGCCGTGCCGCTTCGCCATTTCATCGATTACGCGCATCACATCCTGCTCGCCTGGACCCTGGAAATCGGTGTTGCTGCGTCCGAATGGCGCCGCGATGCATGCCCCTGTGCGCGCGACAACCGACGTGAGCACGGTTGGGATGGACGGCACATTCACGATGTCGTAATACGGGACATAGCCGTGGAGATATACGAGCAATGGCCGCCCATTTCCTGCTTCGCCGTCAACCGCCTTCGGCACATAGCTCCAGAACGGTTGGGCCGAGCCATCGTTTTCGGCAAAGTACGCTTCAAGCATCGTCTCCGACTTGCGTGCGGGCTTGGCATCGTCCGCGAGATTTGCAAGCGCCTCGCCAAGAGACTCTCGTTCTTGTGCAAGAAACTCATCGAATCCGTTTGCGCCACGATAGGTGTGCTCGAGTTCCGCGATGCGGTCGGCATGCAGTCTCGCCCTGGCGCATTCGTCGATGCGCCAATCTGCTCGCGCCACGATTGCCGCGAGCAGCATGACAATCCAAATGGTTTTCTTCATGCGTCGATTATATGCGCTACGCCCTCGTCGCGTCATCAAAGTTCTTCGTCTGGCTTGGTTGCTCCCACCACAAAAAAAAAAACGGCGCGCCGCGATTGTGATTTGTCAAATCGCGGCGCCCCGTTTTCCTTCTGCTTATTTTGAAGATTATCGGAGCAGGAAGATAGTGCCGCCGGGCGGGACGATTGTTTCGTAGCAGCCCATATCGACCTTGTTGCGGTAGATGCGCGCGTTGCCGAGGAGATCGACATCGCCGGCAGCGGCCGCGGTGTTGCCCGCATTGACGGCCGGCGAAGACGTGCGCAGTTGCGCGCTGAAGGCCGGGTCGAGGGCTGGGACTGCTGCGTTGACGAAACGAGGATCGGCGAAGATCACGCTGGAAGCGAGGACCGCATTGGTTTGGACCGTGAAGGTCGCTTCATCGACGAAGTTCGTGACGAACGCATACGCGCCGTACACTGAATCGTTGATTATCGAGTCGTAGAAGTAAGCCACGCCATTGTTGGCGGTCTTGAGCTCGCCATTGTCGATGATGGTATTCTGCACTGTCGTTGACATCGGAATCGAGGAGGGGCTGCCTGCGAAACCGCCAGAAGTACGCACGAAGGTGCAGTTTTGCACGTATGCATTGCCTGTCGCGTAGTGGCCCCAGATCGTGGAGACGGCGTTTGTCATATCCACGAAGAGGCAGTTCGTGAAGCGCGGGGCGTTCGCATGGCTCATGGAAATGAGGGTGTTGCCCTTGCACGCCTTGAACACGCAGCGGTCGGCTGTGAACCAGCAACTGACTTCGCCATACTGGGCAAGGCCGGATGGTACGTGGAACAGGCCGGAGTAGTAGATGTTTCCGCCATTGCCGGCGATCCCTGCTTGATGCGTGTACATCCTGAGGTTGCTGAACGAGCACTCGGAGAGACGGACGTCATTCGGGGTGCCATTGTTGCGGCACGAGGCGATGAGGGCGCGTTCGCAACGGGCGTTGTCGAAAGTGCATCGCGTCGCTTCGAACCAGCGGTCGCGAGTGCGCACCGCATTCGAGGAGACGTCGCTGTCGGTCGTGTCGAAGGAAATCGCGGAGTAGCGGTTGAAGTTGGAAACAACGCAGTCTGTCATCTCAAGGCGCGACGCGCGATAGAGGTAACCGACGGCTGGCTCGTTGACGTTGCTGGCCGACTGGCGGAACACGCAGTTGGAGAAGGCTATCGAGGCATCCATGAGGTCGGCGATCGCACCTGTCGTTTCGGCAAGCGTGGCGCCGCACACGAACGGTGCCGCATGGCTTTCCGAACGCTTGAAGATATTGGCCACGCCGTTCGTGCCGGTGATGATCACGTCTTCAGGCTCCGATGTCATACCCTTGATTGTGATACCCGCCGCGTCGAGCGGGAATGTTTCCGTTTCGGGCGTGTATTCGCCCGGGGCGAGAAGCAGCGTGTCGCCGGCGATTGCGTGGTTCATCGCGTAGGTCATCGACTGGAATGGACGCTCAATCGTACCGATTCCAGTTTCATCGGAGCCTTCTTCTGGGTCGATTGCAAGGAAGTCGGGATCGACCACAATGGCGAGCACGAATGTATCGCTGCCGGATTCAACGAAATCGACGCTTGACTGGAATGCAACGGTCGTAACGCCCTTCACGGGGGTTATGACGATGTTGGCGTCGCTTTGGACTCCGCCCTTTGCGATGGATTGGCCTTCATCTGAATCCCAACCCACCGAGGAGGGACCGTCCACCGAGAGAATCGCAAGCGTAATCGGGGCGGAGGCGGTGACGCCTGCCGCGGCGATTTTGACTGGCAGCGCGACGCTTCCATCGATGTCGGCGGTACGAATCACAAGCAGGTCGTCGCCGGTGATGGTCACGCGCTCGTCAACGACTTCCACGTCGAGTGTCGCGCCAACGATGCCATCGGCGGAGATGGAAATCGCGTACGTGCCAAGTTCGGCATTGTTTGGCGGCGTGATCACGAACGATGCTGTATCGGTATCGAAGACCAGCGAGGAAGGAATGCCCCAGCCATCGGGACCCGCAAGCGTCGCGGTCACGGGGAAGGAAGCTGCATTGACAATCGTGACGGTGATGATCGTTTCCTCGCCACGGATCGCGGCGGCCTTTTCGAAATCGGGCATCTGGAAGGAGGCCTCGGTTTCGGCGTTGTAAAGAGATTCGTAGGCGCCGAGGTCGGGAAGCGCGGCGCCACAGAGTGTGTTGTCCGCGATACGCGCATTGCCGGCGAGGTCGAGTGTCCCCGAAACGTATCCGGCTACGCCCGAGTCAATGCCCGGCGAGAAGGGCCTCAAGCGCGCATCGAAGGCGGGATCGGCGGCATTGACGGCTGCGTTGACAAAGACTGGAGCCTCGGTGATGTTGTTCGCGGTGCCTTGGATCGTGGCTTCATTGCCAAGGTTGCATCCGCTTACGATATTGGTGCCAACAAAGACGAGCGAATGTGTCGCGCCTGGGACGAGCGGCATTGTCTCATCTGCGAAGATTGTGTTGTAAACATACGTATTGGCTGTGTTGGCAAGTGAACCGAAGTTGCGGATGAAGGTGCAGTTCCTGATGTAAGGAGTCCCCCTGTATCCGTTTACCACGCCATATTTGGCGCCGGAAGCATTGGCGTTGTAGGGAACGTTGTCCGCAAAAAGCGAGTTGGCGACCTTGAACGAGCCATCGGTATTGCCAAGACCCTGCGTAAGGAATTGCGCACCGACAACCATGTTGCCCGTATTGGCGAGGAATTGGCAGCGGTCAACATCGAGCGATCCATACCAGTTGTTGTCCACGCGGTATCCGCAGACGGCTATGCAGGAACCAGCCGTTTGAGTGTTTACGAGACCGCTTGTGTATTTGATTACATTGCTCTTGAAAACACTGTCGTAAACTGACAGTGAAACCTGCGACGAGCCTGGATTAACTCCGCCAACAATGTAGTTGTCCACCATGTTGCCGACAAACGAGCAATTGCGGATCGTGGTCATTCGGTCATCGGCGGCTCCGGAAACAGTCGAGGACCCCGAAATCTCGATGATCGATGAACGGTTGGTCATGCCGATGAAGTCGCAACTGTCGATCGTCACATTGGAAAGGCCATTGATCTTGAAGGCGCCGGGATGTGTGGCCTGGCCTTGGACTTCTTCGCTTTGCGTGAAGAGGCAGTTTGAAAAGACGCAATCGGCGGTGTTGACATAGACAGGGATGGCGCGCCTTGCGTCCTTTATGTGGAGATCGGAGATCATTCCATCATTCGCGAAGTTTTCGATGCTGAAGATAGTCCTGCCAATAACGTTCTCGCCATCTACGATACGGGCTTCGCGGTCGATGGGTTCTCCGGATGCCGACCAACCGCAGAGTGACGTGCCAGAAGGCAGGACGATCGGCATGGTCTCGCCAGCGGAGACGGAGTAGATGCCTTCATCGATGTTGATTTTCGGACGAAGAACGGTGACTAGCTGGTTCGTGATATCGTAAACGGCCTTCGTGATTGTACGGAATGGGGCGGCGGCAGAACCGTCGCCTGTCAGGTCGTCGCCTGATCCGGAAACATACCATGACTTGAGGGTGGCGAAGGTGAAAAGCACCTCGCCGCTGCCGCCTTCCGCATTTTCAATCGTATAGCGGCCATAATAGGTGGTGCCTTCATGGAGGTTGTCGATGTGGACGACCTGCGACCAATCTGTGCCCGAAACATCCTGCGCGACATCGATACGCGTGAAGGAACCAGGCTCGAAGGTGTCGGTCGTGCTGTAGTCGAGGGTAATGGAGGTCGCATCGATTTCGGGATCAAACGATGCAAACTGCCCGCAGGAAAGAGTGATATCCGCCGACGAGTCGGTGGCGGTACTTTCGGCACTCATGTTGGCGGGATTGGCATCGGCTGCGAACCCCCAGAGTTGGAGACGCGAGAACTGGAGCCAATCGTTCCTCCCAGCGCCATTTTTGGTTACGAGCAGACGATAGTAGCGATAGGAAACGTTGTTGTCGATCGTATCCTCGAAGGCCAGGACATTCTTGCCAGCGAAAGAGGTTGCCGGCCAGGTTGTATCCGTCCATGACTTGATAGTTGTCCAACCCTCGCTCGAAGAACGGAGATCGCTGGGGTCTGCACCGGCGACAAAAGGCGAATCGGGATCGTTTGCACCTTGGAGTTCGAAATTACAAGGGCGACGATTGTCAACTTGCCAATCGCTGTTGTTGTTCGCAACATTCATGTAAACCTTGTTTACAATGAGCAGGCGTCCAGGTTCGTATGCATCCTTGAAGTGGAATGCGATGTAGTTTGGCACGGCGTAGTTCTGAACGCTCATGAAACGGTCGGCACTTTTGTTGTCAGGGCCAGTATTCTTGAAAAGTGTTTCGACATTGCCCCTGCCAGTGTCCAGTGTCCCGTAACCGGTTTCGTAATAATTGGCGCCTTTCGAGTAGGCGTCGGAAGTGAGGTTGATGCTTTCGATGGCGAAAGCGGACACTGCCATCGTGGCCGCCACGGCGGCGATAGATACAAGTCGTTTCATGGTGATACGAACCCTCCTGTTTATGGATGATGCCAAGTAAAATAGCGCAAAACGACTTTGAAGGCAAGGAGTAACGCATTAACAAGCGAGCTAAAAGTCTTGCTTAAAGGGACTATTTAAGAGTGCAAATGGCATCTATTTCCTTGAAGACTGCGGCCACGACTTCGTCGAGAGTGAGATTCGTGCTGTCGATCTTGAGCGCGCCTTCGGCCATGCGGAGGGGGGCGATGGCGCGGGAACTGTCGATCTTGTCGCGGCGGAGAAGGGACTCGAGAACGGCCTCCTTGCTTTGTCCGCCGCGGTTCTTCTCCTGGATTTCCGCGTGACGGCGCATGGCGCGCACTTCTGGATCCGCGTCGAGGTAGAAGCGGGCCTTGGCATCTGGGAAAACGACGGTTCCGATGTCGCGACCTTCGACGACGAGACCGCCAAGTTTCGTCATCTCGCGCAGCCATGCCGTGACTTTCGCGCGCACCGGCGCCATCTTGGAGACGAAACTTACCGCGGTGTTGATTTCTGGCGTGCGGAGCGCTTCGCCAGGGTCTTCGTTTCCGACGAGGCATACGACCCTGCCATCGCGCACTGCGAACTCGTAGCGGGCGGAATCGATTGCCGCGACGACTGCGGGTTCGTCTTCGGGATCGACCTTTGCGCGGAGCGCGATCCACGCCATGAGGCGATAAAGCGCTCCGGAATCCACATGGAGATAGCCAAGCCGTGTGGCGACAAGGTTGGAGACTGAAGATTTGCCGGAACCGGAGGGACCGTCGATGGCGATGACATTCTGCATGGTTTCTTTCCTTTTGAAAAGCCGTGGTTGACTATGCCGCCGAAGTGCGGATAAGCAAGACGGTATAGCCGATGTATGCCGCCAGGAGAATCGCTGCGGCCACGCGCCCGATGCGGCCATCTCCCGTCTTGCGGTAGTTGAATCCCAGGATGAACAGCGCGAGCGTCAGCGCAAGCGAAATCGGAATGTCGCGCAGGAAGATTTGCTTGTCCGCGCTTATCGGGCGTATTGCGCCGGCAAGGCCCACCACGGCGAGAGTGTTGAATATGTTCGAGCCGATTACATTTCCGAGGGCGATGTCGTGCTCGCCCTTGCGCGCCGCGACAACCGATGACGCCAGTTCCGGCAGGGAAGTGCCGACTGCGATGACGGTAAGGCCGATCACGAGGTCGCTCACGCGGAAGAATTCCGCATATTCCACGGCGCCCCAGACAACGGCGCGCGAACTTGCGGCGAGACCGGCTAGGCCGGCAACGAGCCAAAGTATCGACTTGCCGAGCGGCATCCTTCCCGTGGATCCCTCGCGGGTCTCGTCATGTCGGCTGTTTCGATTCCTCATGGCGCGGAAGACGTCGTTGCAAATCCAAAGCGCAAAAACCGCGAGGAAGATAAATGCGTCTGTCCGCGAGAATAGATTGTCGCGCAACAGCCACAGCGCCAGCAGGGTTGTCGCCGTAAGAATCGGGAGTTCGCGCTTGAGCGTGCCACGGGCGACGAGTACCGGCGATATGAGTCCGGATACGCCGAGAATAAGCGCGATGTTTGCGATATTCGAGCCGAATGCGTTGCCAAGCGCGATACCGGGATTGCCTTTTAACGATGCTATTGTCGAGACCATCAGCTCTGGCATCGAGGTTCCGAAGCCGACTACGATCATCCCTATTAAAAGCGGCGGCATTCCAAGTCGCGTCGCAAGTCCAGATGCGCCATCGACGAATCGATCCGCGCTCCATACGAGCGCGGCGATTCCGAGGATCAGCGCTATTGTCGGGAGTACAAGCATGATTGTTTCATCCTTCGATAGTGAACCCGTCTGGCGCGGCGACAGCGGTTTCGATCGAGCCGTCCGCCTTCCTCTGCACGCGCACGCACAGTGATCCGCCATTGGGAAGCGCCATTGCGCCCTCGGCCCATTCGAGGTCGCCAAGGAATGGCCTGATTGCGGCGCGTGTCGTCCCAGTGCCAATCGGGCTGATGCCGAGGATGTGGTGTATGCACCATGAGGCGGGGCCGGAACTCCAGCCATGGCACAGCGAGTGGCGGAAGCCGGGATAGCAGAACTCGCCAAAGTCGCCGTGGATGTCCTTTTTGCCGGGCACGGGCGGCTCATCGATGCGGAAACTGCCTTCGAGCCATGCGAGATTGAAGTCTTCCCAGAAACTCGTCGCGCCCGCATCGAGCATTCCGCCCCAGTAATCGCGGATCGTGTCGAGTGCGCGCTGGTTTTCGCCTGCGGCGCTCATTGCCTCAAGCATGTAGTAGCCGTAGAAGGTCGAAACGCCCTCATGCCTGTTTGCCCCGAGTACTTGCGCGAACATTTCCTTCGGATCGCGAAGCCCCGAAAGCGCGAGCATGGCGGCGGCGCTTTTCGCGCCGCATGGTTCGTGGCAAACCGAACGGATGCGCGCGGCCTTTGCGCGGCAGTCGCCGGCGGAGGTAGAATCGCCGAGCTCGTCCGTAAGGTACGCCGCTTCGTCGAAGGCGATTGCGGCGAGAGCCTGCATCCCGGATTTTACGGCGGCCGGATTGTGCTGCGTGGGCCAATCGAGGAATCCGGATGCATCCCATGTGTTCGCGGTGGAAAGGCTGTCGGACACATGCGCCAGGGTGGCGCGCAGATAATCCGCGTGGCGGGCGAGATAGTCGCGGTCGCCGGTGAAGCGGATCCATTCGGCGAGATTGCGAATCCACCACAGCGTATATGGCGGCATGGTGTTCATCCACTGGTCCGCGGGCGTCACGCTTGCCGCATAGTCGAGCGATTCGGGAATGATGGGGGCGGCGCCGAAGACATTTAGGATCGTCATCGTCTCGGGATGGGTGTCGCCCATCCACACGAGGCGGTCGCGCTTTATGCCGTCCCACAGGTATTCTTGACAGCACAGGTGGACGGTCCTCACCGCGGTTTCCCAGATTTGGTTGAGTCGTTCGTCCGAGCATTTGAACGATCCGAGGCGAGTCATCGGGCGCATTAGCGAGATGGCGCGGATGAACTCGAAGCCGGCTTCTCCCTTTGAAACGAGGTCGATGCGGACGAATCGGTAGCCGGTGTTGCCGATTTCGATAGAGCCAAACGACGGGACTTCGAGAACGAAGTCGCGCATCGCGTGGTCATTTGTCGCGGTGCAGTTTTCCCCGCCGATTTCCGAGCAAGTCTCTGAAACCGATTCTCCGAAGCGGAGGCGGAGCCTCATCCCGTGTGGCGTCGATGGACTCATGCCGATGTGCAGCCCGCCGTGCAGCTCTTTTCCGAAATCGAGGATGAAGCCTGGAACGCCGCCGTTGTTCACGAGACGGCAGCCGGTCGATGTCGCGAAGAAACCCTCGCAGACCTGTCCGTGCTTTGTCGCAAAAAGCGTCTCGAGCTTTTCCGCGCGGCATGTGGCGGTATCTGGCGTTTGCCAGACAAGACGGACAGGGTAGATAAATGTGCGGATACGGGAATCTTGGATTTCTTGCATTTTTGGGGGTTGTCAGGGTTTAGTAGGTGAAACCAAATGTGAACATGAGCGAGAGCATGTCGAAGTTGATGTCTTTGTTGAAGCGTTCGCGACGGGAGATGATGGTTGCATCGTCTTTCGCGTCTGATGTGATGGAGCCATCGAAATCCATGAATTGCAGACGCATGCCAATTGCGATCGCGCGCAGCGATTCAAGAGGGATCATCACGGTCGAATCCCAGGTAAGAGTCGTAAGTAAGGGTGATGTCCGCGTTCTTCTTGCGGTGCTGCGACGACGTGAGGATGTCCGTTCCGCCATCGGCGAGGGCTGTTCCGGCAAGGCAGGCCAGCGGCATGACAAGGCAGAGGAGGTGCGCGTAGCGCGAGGTATTCGGTGTCTTCATTGTGTCGTGGTCCCAAGTTTCAAGGATATGTATTTATACTTGAAGATAGCGTGGAAGTAAAGCGCCGGACGGACTTCGGTGTACAAGATTATGAGCAACTGCGGACTCGCGCCGTTCGCGCTATCCAACCGGAAAATTATGCTATACTACTCGCCCGTGAAAGATATGCGGACATTCTCTCGGGCACGTTGGACGTGCGGAATCGCCCAATCAATCACCACCACTCTCTACAAAGAGCAACAGCCTGTCTGTTTGACTTGACTATGACCAAACGGGAACTTGTACGCAACATCATCGCTGGGAGACCTGCGCCTCGCTGCGCTTTCTGGATGGGTAATCCGCATGGCGACAGCTGGCCGGAACTCCACCGCTATTTCGGCACGAAGACAGAGGAGGAACTGCGCGTCAAGCTCGGCGACGACCTGCGCTGGATTTGTCCGCAGTTTTTCGCGGATTGCTATCAGGCGCCAGACGGACGCGCGATGTTCGACATGGGCGTTCGCAAGACGCGCCACGGACAGCCCGGTCCGCTTGCTGACGTGGAATCCGTTTCCGAACTCGATTCCTTCCCTTGGCCCGATGCGAAGTATGTTTACTTTGATACTTGTCTCGAGGCGCTCCGCAATGCCGGCGACTGCTATCGTGCAAGCGGCTTTTGGACCTGCTTTTATCACAACATCATGGACCTCTTCGGCATGGAAGACTACATGGTGAAGATGTACACCAATCCCGATGTCGTCGAAGCGGTGACCGATCGCGTCTGCACCTTTTATTACGAGGCGAACGAGCGCTTTTTTGCGGCCGCGGGCGATTTGGTCGATGGGTTCTTCTTCGGCAACGACTTTGGGACGCAGCTCGACTTGATTTGCGGACCTGCGCAGTTCGACCAGTTCATAATGCCTTGGTTTCGTCGTTTCACCAATCAGGCGCACGAGCATGGCTACCAGGCTATCCTCCACTCGTGCGGCGCGATCCACAAGGTAATCGGGCGACTCATCGATGCCGGCGTGGATTGCCTGCACCCGCTTCAGGCGAAGGCGGCGAACATGGATGCCGAGACTCTTTCCCGCGACTTCGGCGGGGAGATTACCTTCATGGGTGGAATCGACACGCAGGATCTGCTCGTGCATGCGACGCCCGAAGCGGTCAAGGAAGACGTCCGCCGCGTGAAGCGTCTGCTCGGTCCTCGCTTGATTGTGAGCCCGAGCCACGAGGCGCTCCTTCCTAATGTTCCGCCCGCCAATGTCCATGCAATGGCGGAAGCCGCCTTTGAATAGTTTCCGGGGCGTCTGGCGGCATCCATCCGGTAGTCATTTCGCCCTTGCCGCAAACGGCGTTGAAGGGTACGATTGCATCATGGATTCCTATCAAAATCTCTTTGACCGGGTGCTTGCGCGCCCGGGCGATTATGACTTCAATGTTACCACGCTCGGCGAGTGCAAGATCGATTCGCCGGTGCGCGGCAGAAAGTTTGTCGCCGAAGGCGCCAGATGCGCCCTTTCCTCGGATGTCTCTATCGTCGATGGAGCGGCTGTCATCCCCGCTGATATGCCGTCCTTCGAGCGCGCGGGCGCGCATGCGAAGATTTTCCACGATCCCGCATGGAGCCGTGCCGCGATCCTCACTGCCGGTGGCCTTTGTCCGGGACTTAACCATGTGATCAAGGCGCTCGTCGAAATCCTTTCGTTCGACTACGGCATCAAGACCATCTACGGCATCCGCTACGGGTACCGCGGCTTCATCGCGAAGTACGGCTACACGCCGATGATGCTGAATCCCGACAATGTCGATACCATCCATGAACTCGGCGGCACGATCCTTGGGTCGTCGCGCGGCGGACAGGACATCGGCGAGATCGTCGATACCCTGACGCGCATGAATATCAACTTGCTTTTCTGCGTTGGCGGCGATGGCACGTTGCGCGGAGCCCACGACATCGCGCAGGAATGTAACCGCCGTCGCCTCGCCATCAGCGTGGTGGGCGTGCCGAAGACTGTCGATAACGACCTCAACTTTGTCGGCAACAGCTTCGGTTTCGAAACCGCCGTCGCCGCGACGGCGCCGATCATTCGCGCCGCGCACATCGAGGCGAAGGGCACTTTCAACGGCATAGGGCTGGTCAAGCTCATGGGCCGCGATTCTGGCTTTATCGCCGCATACGCGACGGTCGCGAATCCTGTCGTGAACTTCTGCCTGATCCCTGAAAAGCCCTTTGCCCTCGAAGGGCCATCCGGGTTGCTCGCGGCGATCGAAAAGCGCTTCAGGGCCAAAGACCACTGCGTGATCGTTGTCGCCGAGGGCGCGGGCCAGGACCTGATCGAAGATGCCTCGCAACAACGCGACCTTTCTGGCAACCTGCTCAAGAAGGACATCGGCGAGTTTCTGAAGCAGCGCATTTCCGACCATTTCAAGTCGATCGGAGTCGATGCGTCGGTCAAGTATTTCGATCCGAGCTATTCGATCCGCAGCGTGCCCGCGCAGGGTTCCGATGCGATCCACTGCTACCTCCTCGCGCGCAACGCGGTCCATGCCGCGATGGCGGGGCGCACGGATTGCGTCGTCGGCAACATGCACCACGGCAGCATCTACACGCTCGTGCCGATTCAGCTCGCCGCGATGGAGCGACAGAAGGTCGATCTTTCCTCCGACCTCTGGCGCGCCGTGCTCGACGCGACTTGCCAGGACTTCTAACCTCCGCAGTGTTTCATGCCAAGACTCGCCTACATCTTCCTCGCATGCTGCGCCGCGGCCCTTACGGCCTTTGGCGCGGTGCCAGTCGAACTCCTCGGAAACAACACTTTCGAGACGCTCGACGATGGTGGTTGGCCACAGGGCTGGCCGAAGGGGAAGAATGTTAGCTGCGTCGAAGAGGACGGCAACCACTTCGTCCGCATCAAGTCCAGCGGCGTAGAGTCGATGGACATGCTGTATCGTCGCGTCGCGCTTCCGCCGCGCGCTTCGGCGGTGAAACTTTCCCTCCGCGTGCGCCATGACGGCGTGAAGTCCGGCGCACACGAGTGGAACGATGCGCGAATCATCGTGAACGCCATCGATGCCGAAGGGAAGAAGTCCGAAGTCGGAGCGCCCTATTTCCGTGGCACTTCCGATGGGTGGAAGGATGTCGCGCTCGACCTGCGGCTGCCGTTTGGCGCTGTCGCCCTCGAGTTGATTCCGTGCATGTTCAATGCTTCGGCCGGCACGCTCGACATCGATGACCTTTCGCTCGTTGTCACCTCCCGCAATCGTGTGGCGCCTACGCTGAAGGATTCCGACACGCTGGTTGTGAAGGGCAACCGCATCGTGACGAAAGATGGGCGCGAGCTTCATTTCCGCGGTTTGAACATTCCGAGCCTCGAATGGAACTGGCGGGGCGAGAAGGTCCTCGAATCCGCCGAGGCCGCTGTCGAGACATGGCATGCGAATCTGTTGCGCATTGCGGTGCATCCTCTTTTCTGGTTCGGACGCGGTGCCGAGCGCAACGATTGGAACAAGCAGGACGATGGAGGCGAAGGCTACCGCAAGATCGTCGATTCAGTCATCGCGTATGCCAACGACAACGGTTGCTATGTGATGCTCGACCTTCACTGCTATCGTGCGCCGACACAGGCTCACGCCGACTTCTGGGCCGATGCTGCGGCGCGTTATGCGAACAGCCCTGGAGTGATCTTCGATCTTCTCAACGAACCGCATGGCACTTCTTGGGCTGTTTGGCGCGATGGCGGCGACATCCCGGTGGAGGGCGAGGGGACGGCTGTCCATTCGATCGGCATGCAGGCGCTTGTCGATGCGGTGCGCGCCACTGGCGCGAAGAACATCGTCGTCTGCGGCGGCCTCGATTGGGCGTACGATCTCACCGGCGTCGCCGGCAGGTACGCGCTTGTCGATGAAAGTGGCAATGGCATCGCGTATTCCGCGCACATCTATCCGTGGAAGGAGATGACATGGGATGAAGCCATCGGCGCCGCCGCGCGCAAGTATCCCGTCATCGTTGGCGAAGTCGGTTGCCAGGATAAGCCGATGCCGTGGGAGACTGAAGCCGTGAACCCATACAAGTGGGCTCCGGCGATGCTCTCGTATCTTGAAAGGAACGGGCTGCACTGGGTCGCGTGGAGCTTCCACCCCGGCGCCAGTCCATGTGTAATCTCAGATTGGGATTTTTCTCCAACGCCATGCTGGGGCGCGTTCGTCCGCGCCGTGCTCGAAGGCGCGCGCTTCCAGGATGGGAATGGCCCGCAGGACAAGGAGACCCTGCCATGATCCAGTACTACACGCTCGAAAACGGGAAGCTGGTGAAGGCGAAGGCGGAAAACGCCCGAATCTTCTGCTATGTGCAGCCGACAGAGGCGGAGCGCAACAACCTCGTGGATGTCGATCAGATCGACGACCACAACCTTGCGTCCGCGCTCGACCGCAACGAGCTTCCCCGTGTTGAATTCGACACCAACCATCTCGTCGGAATCTTCCGCTCGCCCCAGCACTATGCCGCAGAGGACAACTTCCTCTTCCGTATCAACTCCATCGGACTCTTCCTCTTCCAGGACAAGCTGATCATCATCATGCAGGAAGACGGCCATTTCTTCGAGGGGCGCGCCTTCAACAAGGAGCCTTTGCCCGATCTCGCCTCGGTATTCCTGCGGATCCTCTCGTCCTGCGTGACGCACTTCTTCACGCACTTGGAGGTCATCAACGACATCGCGTCGCAATTGGAACCCAAGCTCGCCAGTTCCATGGAAAACAAGAGCCTGATGCAGATGTTCGCCATCGAGAAGAGCCTGGTTTACTACGTCAACGCCATCAGCGCGAACGGCCGCGCGATAATGCGTCTCAAGACCAACGCGCGCAATCCCGCGATCGGCGGTCTCTCGACCGAAGTGATGGAAGACATCGACGACCTCGCCATCGACAACGCGCAGTGCCTGGAACAGGCAAAAGTCTATGCGGGTGTCTTCACTGGCCTGATGGACGCGCGAGAATCGATCGTCAACAACAACATGAGCACCCTCATGAAGCACTTGACGGTCATCAACGTGGTCTTCCTGCCGTTGAACCTGCTCGCGGGCATTGGCGGAATGTCCGAGTACACCGTATTCACCAAGTGGCTGCCGATGGGTCTTTCGTACGCGCTTTTCTTCGTTTCGATCATAGCCCTCGGTTTCCTGACCTATCTGATCCTACGCCATCTCGAGCGCCGCTCGATGGATTTCAAGTAGCGCCATGCGCATCATGCTCACCACGACGGAACACACATCGCCATGAGCCAGCCGAACAACGCAATCCTTGCATTCCTTCTCAACCGCACGGGCCTCTTCAAGGAGGGCCAGGTGGAGCAGTCGCTTGCCGCTCCGCACGACGACAGCACCGGCATAGTTGACCTGCTCTGCAAGCCGAACGGCATCCGCGAGGAGGACTTCCTCCGCAAGCTTGCGCCGCTGCTCGGCCTCGCATACGCCGAACTCGCTGGCGTCGAACCCGACCCCGCGCTCGTGGAACGCCTTCCCGCCCGCGCCGCATTCCAGTATTCGGTCGTGCCTGTGGCGTATGCCGATGGAGCGCTTACGGTCGCGACGAACAATCCCTTCGACACCGGCATGGTCGATGGACTCCGCCTCGCCATCAACGGCCCTGTCCGACTCGCGCTCTGCACGGGCGAAGACATTGGCAAGGCCGCGCGCAAGTACTACGGCGTTGGCGCCGATACCCTCGAGAAGATGCTCGAGGATGGCCGCATGGATGTCGATGCCGATACCGACATCTCGAAGATCGACCTTAGCTCGATGGGGCAGGAAGCCTCGGTCGTGCGCTTCGTGAACCAGATCATCGCGGAAGCCGACAAGCAGGGCGCGACCGATATCCACTTCGAGCCGATGGAGACGGAGCTTCGCATCCGCTACCGCATCGACGGACTTCTCCACAAGGTCGATCTTCCCGCGCAGTTGCAGAGGGTGCAGTCGGCCGTCATCTCGCGCATCAAGGTCATGGCCAACCTCGATATCGCCGAAAAGCGTCTGCCGATGGATGGACGAATCGGCATCCGCGCGAACGGCAAGGATATCGATATTCGTGTTTCGACATGCCCCACGACCTACGGCGAAAGCATTTCGCTCCGTCTGCTGCAGAAGAGCGGCGGCATCGTGCGCTTCTCCGACCTTGGCATGGGCGAGCGCGACAACAAGGTCATCGACCGTACCATCCACCGTCCCAACGGCATCCTTCTGGTAACGGGTCCCACTGGTTCAGGCAAATCGACTTCGCTCTACGCCTTCCTCCACGAGATCAACACGATCGACAAGCGAATCCTTACCGCCGAAGACCCGATCGAATACGAGATGGCGGGCATCAACCAGGTGCAGGTGCGCGCCGATATCGGACTCACCTTCGCGCGCATCCTCCGCTCGTTCCTGCGTCAGGACCCCGACATCATGATGGTCGGCGAAATCCGCGATGGCGAAACCGCGCAGATCGCGGTCCAGGCCGCGCTTACCGGCCACTTGGTATTCTCGACCCTCCACACCAACGATGCCGCGGGCGCTTTCACGCGTCTCACCGACATGGGCGTCGAGCCATACCTGATAGCATCGTCTGTCGCGGCCGTGCTGGCGCAGCGACTCGTGCGCCGTCTGTGCCCCGCGTGCAAGGCGGAGGCGGATCCCGATCTCGCGTTCCTGCGTTCGATGGATGTCGATACATCGATTTTCCAAGGCCGCAAGGTCCATGTGCCGGTCGGGTGCGACAAGTGCAGCAAGACAGGCTACAAGGGCCGCGGCGGCATCTTCGAAGTCCTTTCGGTTTCCGACGCGATCCAGTCGCTCGTCACGGCGCGCGCGCCTTCCGGCGATATCAAGGACATCGCGTTGAAAGAAGGGATGACGACGCTTCGCGACGACGGATGGCGCCGCGTCTTCAATGGTTTTACGACAGTCGATGAAGTCCTCCGTGTTACCGAGGACCAGGGCGAATAAAGGAGTTCCATCATGGCTGGAAAATCTGAAAAGGAACTTTCCTTCGAGTCCGCGCTTGCGCAGCTCGAGGAGATCGTGCGCAAGCTCGAGGGCGGCACTATGGGGCTTGATGAAATGGTCGGCGCCTTCGAGAAGGGCCAGGAACTGATCAGGCTCTGCAATGGCAAGTTGAACGAAGTCGAAAAGCGCATCGAGCTTCTCGTGAAGACGCCGGATGGAGTGAAGACGGAGCCAATGCAGTGAGTGGCGCTATTTGTGTCGCGAATCATGATGATGGTACTTCACGTTTAACAGGAAGGAAGGATTGAAATGGGACTCGTTGGAAAAGATTGGCATCAGAATGTAATGGCAGCGCTTGATCTCGTGAGAGAAGAAGTAGTTGAAGCAACCCGGCAAGTCGAGAAATCCGGTGGTGCGGAAATGACACGAGGAAATCGCATTTTAGCTCGCAAAGCCTTAGACTACCTTGACAATCTCGACGATTTCATGATTGATGTCGAAAACATTGGTGAAAAGTGGGATGGATTACAGAAGAAAATCATGGGAGATGTTGATGATGTAAGGGAGATGGTCCTTCCCACCAAATTCCGTATCAAACGGGGAGGCTATATTCGTAATGTCAAAGAAGTTGCACCATGGACTAATTTTACTGCATTAGTGAAAACGGATTCCTCGATAAAATTCAAAACAGGTGGAAATTCAGTTTTGAAAATCAATCGTGGAAAGGATTCGGATCGGTATCGGCAGTCAAAAAACGGGAAATCGCATGCCCGGTATTACCCGGAAACAAAAGTTCGCCTTGAATTTCAAGGTGTTAAATACTACTTGACAAGCCAATTCGCGCCGGAGGCCATTGTTCCCGTGGTGGCATGGTTTGCCAAGAAAGGAATTGACGCAAGCGAGATTTGTAAAATAGTAGAACAGATCAATGAAATGCGCCTGGGAGGAGATCTTTTTGCAAACAGAAACTAACAATAAGTTGTTTTCCCAGTTCGCTTGTAGGTTTTGATTATTTGCTGTACGCTTTCAACAGATGAAACGTATGTACATTCTCGCTGGCGCGAATGGAAGCGGCAAGAGTACCATTTCAAAGGTGTTGTTGCCGAGTGAAGGTGTCATCTACGTCAATCCTGATGACATAGCAAGCAAGTTAAATCCGTCCGATCCCCTGTCCGCAAGGATAATGGCTGGACGGGCGACTTTTAAAATAATTGAAGAGTTGATTGTCAAGGGTGAATCGTTCGCTATCGAATCGACGCTTTCCGGCAATGCATATGTCAAAATGTTGTCGAAAGCGAAATCATTGAATTACGAAACGTTTATGGCTTATGTTTTCGTTGATTCGCCCGAAGTCTGCATCGCCCGAATCGCCACGCGCGTAAAGGGCGGAGGGCATTTCGTGCCTGATGCGGATGTGCGCCGTCGCTATTGGCGCAGCAGGGAGAATTTCGTGCGCTTCTACATGGCATTGGTCGATCATTGGATGCTCTATTACAACGGAGGAACCGATGGCATCCTTGTCGCCCATGGCAATGGCACGACCAATGTAATCTCAAAGGAGCGCTATGATGCTTTCATGGAGGGGTTATGCCTGACTATGTAGAAAGAATGACGGAGATCGTCAACACCGCCGTACATGCCGCGCAGGAGGAAAACAGACGGAAAGGTATTCCGAATGTCTATGTCATCAATGGGAAGATTGTATGGCAGATGCCTGATGGCTCGATAACCGATGTCAAACCGGAATGAAACCTTTTGTGATTTGAAGACGTCTCGCGATCGCTCCAATTGACGAGCCATGCGACAAGTGGTTGGCGGATTTGATTTCCCTATTGTCAGATCTTACGAAAACACAAGGTGGAAAATGAAAAACTTCCTTCTTTTTGCAATCCTTTCGGCTACTGCCACGTTCGCATTCGCCGGCGAGCGCACGCATGCCGGCAGTTCCCGTCGCGAGTGCGCACATGAAAGCGAGACCTATTCGTGCGCTCTCTTCCAGGGAGACCATTATGACGACATCGATGGCTTCAGCCTAGGCTTCTTCCCAATGCACCGGAATGTCCATGGCGCGGAAATAGGGTTGATAGGCATGGCGATGGATGGCGACCTCCATGGCTTTGGGTATGGCTTGGTTTGTTCCGTCGTGGAAGGGGGGATGCATGGCGGCCAGTTCGCGCTTCTTGCGAGCATTGCCGACGAGCCTTCGGCGGGATTCCAGATGTCGGCGATCACCTGCATGGCGTCGCATGGCCTGACGGGCATGCAGTTCTCGTTCTTCAACAATGATGCCGTGGACATGCATGGATTCCAGCTTGCCGCGCTTCACAATCTGAACCACGGTGTTTCGTCCGGTCTGCAGGTGGGGCTGATCAACCGGGCCGAGCGCTTCAAGGGCGTACAGTTTGGCGCCCTGAACATCGCCCAGGAATTTAAGGGCGTTCAAATCGGAATCTGCAACTATGCCGCCGATTCTCGCGCGCCATTCCTGCCTCTCTTCCGCGCCTCGTTCTAGACTGAAGTCTATAGCGCATCTTGCCTTTCGGCGGATCGCTCACACGATCACGCAATGGATTTTTGCACGATTGCAGATTGAGGCGGCGGGCGCTTCTTACTTCTCACTTCCTACTTCTTACTTCTCCAGTTCTTCCAGGCGCACGATTTCCTTGCCCTTGAACTGGTAGAGGATGAGGTGGAGCTGGGTGTTCTTCGCGAGTTCGGGAACGAGCGGGTTCGCCGCGTAGCGGCGCAGCTGCTCGATGCCCTCCGCGGCTTTTTCCGCGAGTTCCGCGTCCGTCGCGTCCGCCTTCGAGTGCTTCAGCTCGATAATGTAGCTGTGCGGGACGTCGCCATGGTACACGCGCTCCGGGAAGAGCAGGAAGTCGCAGAAGCCGCCGCCAAGCTCCAGCTCCGCGCGGGCGAG
>JAZQOE010000005.1:0-14789 GCA_045627705.1 Kiritimatiellia bacterium
AAGCCGCAGTCCAAACACCCCGCGAAGACAGCGTAGCATTCAAGTCCAGACCATGTTACAGCGGATCGTCAATGGCGACCCGCTGTCCCGCCGTGCCCGCAACCGGTTGAAACGAATGCCTTCGAAATCCCTGTGAAAAAATACAGTTGCTGTCCCTTTAAGCGATGCCAGAAGTGGAAGGCATTTGTGAGGGGGAACGAAAAACGGCAGGAAATCTTGCGCGGCGCGACGGACGTCAAGAACTGCCAGATGCTCTGCAAGACGCACAACAGGGCCAAGGGAAACCGATAGACGGGAACACACCCCGATTTGTCTTTGGCATGGAATGAGTAATGAAAAATGCGGATCAGGCCATTGTGGCGAGCATCTTCGGAGTGACTTCGTAACGCGGCTGCCTGCCGGCGGCGACGAGACGGAATTCTTCGAGCATGTACTCGGCCATGCGATGGACTTCGTTGCCGCTGCTTCCCGCGATGTGCGGGGTGAGGATGCAGTTGGGAAGCGTGTAGAATGGATGCCCCGCAACTGGCGGTTCAGGATAGGTCACATCAAGTATCGCGGTGAGGTCGGGACGTTCACGCAGCGCGGCGACAAGATCGTCCTCGACAACCTGCGCGCCACGACCGGTGTTGATGAAGGTCGCGTAGCTCGGCATTGAACGGAAGTGTTCGCCACGAATCATTCCGCGCGTTTGCGCGTTGTTCGCGAGATGGTTCGATACGACCTGGCATGTCGCGAAGAGTTCCTCGAGAGAGCACAGCGTGATGCCCAGCGCCTTGGCGCGTTCCGCTGGAAGAAACGGGTCGAAGGCTTTCACACCAAGGTTCGTGGACTTCAGACGCTCGGCGACCATCGAGCCAATCATGCCGATGCCGATCAGTCCCACATTGACCTCGAAGTTGCCTGGGTAGCAGTTTGACGCGGCGCGCCCCGCATCGCGTCCGCTTTCCGCCATCACGCGCTGTGCGCGGAAGAAACCCTTGTTCGCAAGGATGATTTGCGAGAATGCGTATTCCGCGACAGGCACGCCATTCGCGGACCATGCGCTGAAGACGCGGATTCCACGATCTAGGAAAGGACGCGCGAATCCCTGCACGGTGCCGGCAGAATAGTAAACAGCCTTGAGCGACGGCAGCAACTCGGCGATTTCGGAATCAGTCATGGACGGCATTCCCCATGTCGAAAAGACAGCTTCGACATCGGCGAACGCGCCCTTCGGCGCAGCCTTGAGGTCATCGAGCGTGTGGTTTTTGCGCGAGACAAGCCCAGCTTCCGCTTCAAGCGCAGCAAGGGTCGCATTGGAATAGACTCGCGCCGTTTGTTCGGGGGCATCGCAGAGAAGGATGGATTTCATGGGGAGGTTCCTTGGGAAAGATAACAGATAACAGTTAACAGATAACAAGTGTTGCCGGGGCTGCGCCCCCAAGACCCCTGCGCACCAATCAATCGTAAATCTTCCCTTCGCGGTAAGAGGCCCAGGCGGTTTCGAACCAGGCATTGGAGGGGGGGATGGGACGGCAGGCGACCCAGCGGTTTGAAACTTTGCCATTCGCGCCGGCGATTGTTTCCTGCACTTGGGAGCGGAAGGATTCGTCCTCGGGCAATGCGCGCCACTCGGGAAGCAGTTCGTGGACTTGCTTTCCGCTATCGTCAAGCGCAAGCGCGGAACCGCGGCTTCCAACGCCGCTCTTGAGCGCGAAGCGAATCGCCTCGAGATAAACGGCATGCGCGAAGCAAAGCTGGATGTCGCGCAGGGCTTCCGGCGCGAAACCGGAGCAACCTTCCGACGAAATGCGCTTCCACTGCGACCATGCGGCGCGGACTGCTTCATCCATCTCCGCGACGGGACGAATGTGTGCGCCATAGCGCGTCATACGCTCGCGCAGTTCCGCGCGTTCGTCCTGCCACGACTTTCCAGCCTTCGCCGCGCGCTTCAACCATTCGCGCGTTTCGGCCAGCGCATCGCGCGCTGCATCGCGGGCTGCGGCGCGGTCGAGCGTCCACTCCGCGCGGCGCGCCGCGATGTATTCCGCGACACGGAATCCCGCGACCTGCCCGGAGTTGAGGGCGGAACCGCCTGGACGGTACAAACCATGCGATCCATTTACTTCGCCAATCGGGAAGAGACCGTGCAGGCTTGTCGATTCCCACCATTTGTTGGCGGCGAGCCCGCCGTTGTTGTGCTGTGCGCACACGGCGACTTCAAGCGGTTCCTTCGCGAGATCGATGCCGTGGTCGGCATAGAGGCGCACCGCTGCGGGATTCATGTGGAGCAGGCGCTTGAGCGGTGTGGACTGCGTGGCGCCGGACTTGCGCAGGTATTCTGCGGCTTCGGCGGGCAGACTCTTCAAGTCGTAGCCCGAAGGATTGGCGCGGTAGTCTAGGAATACGCGGCGACCGCGGATCGCGGTCTCGCGGTAAACAAGCAGATCGACAAGCGATGAACCGCCGAAGACCTTGCGCGAATCGAAGGGCCACTGATATCCCTTGAGGAAGACGCGCCCGTGCATCTCGGCGGGCGATTCGAAGGCTTCGAGAAGGAACTCGCGCGGGTTGCTTTTGCCATCGGCATCGGTGCTGACGACGCGCGGCACGACTTGCATGTAGGTTCCCGAAACATTCCATCGGAAGCCGGTCGATGCCAGTCCATACTGCGATTCGGGGAGACCCTGCGCACGCGCACCAGCCATGAGGGCAAGACCGATTGCGCCTGTGTGGACAGCTGGATATACGCTATCGCGGTAAAGGCCACCAGGACCGCCAACCGCGAAGACGAGGTTTTCGCACAGCCATGTCTCGAGGCCTTCGCCTCCCGGAGCGGTGCAGACGAGTCCGGCAATGCGCCTGGTGCGTCCGGATCCGATGGCGAGCAGACGGACTGCGACGCGCTTTTCGTAAACGGGAACGCCGAGTTCACGGACCCTGCGGATAAGCGCCTCGCACATGGCCTTCGACGTGTAGGGGCCGATCGAAGTCGCGCGCTGGCGCGGATCATGGTCTGTCTTGTAGCCAACGAACTGTCCAAACGCATCGCGCGGGAATGGCACGCCGAGATCGACGAGGTGGAGGAACGCGCGCGCGGAAAGCGCGGCCTCGGCAAGGGCGAGGTCGCCATGCATTCCGCCACCGGCAGAAAGTTCCTGCGCCATAAGCGCGGGTGCATCGGCATCGGCGCCGTAAAGCGAAAGCTTGTAGTAGGTCTGCTTGTCGCTGCCCGTGTTGATCGAAGTGCCGCAAGCGAGTCCTTCGGAGAGCAGCGCCACATCGGAGACGCCGCGCTCGCGCAACTGCACTGCGGCATTCAGTCCGGCTGCGCCCGTGCCAAGCACCAGGGTGTGTACGAAATGCGGGGCGGACGAGACGCGTGATTGTGTGGGCATGGCTTATTCCTGTCCGAGGATTTTCCGGGCGCAACGGTCAACGACGCCCTTGCGGGATTCGACGGCGGCGCGGGCGCGGTTCCCAAAGGCCTCGCGCTTCGATGGATTGTCGAGGAGATCGGCAATCGCCGTTTCTAGCGCCGTCGCATCGGCGACCTGCATAAGCGCTTCCGACGAAAGGAGGTCGGCCATCACTGGACGGAAGTTCTCTGTGTTGGGGCCGACGAGCGTGGCCGCGCCGCACAGGCATGGCTCGATCATGTTTTGCGCGCCGTGTTCGGTAATGCTCTTGCCGACGAATGCGATGTCGGCATTGCCGTAGAACCCCATCATCTCGCCAGTCGTATCGGCGAGCAAAACGGCATTCGCCCCGGTCGCGCCTGGCTCCGCTCCCTTGTCGAGCGCGCTTTTGCGGATGCATTCGAAGCCAGCCTTGCGGATGTCGGCCTCGACTTCCGCGCCGCGCTCGAAGTGGCGTGGCACTATGACGAGACGGAGGTCGGGATGCGATGGCGAAAGGCGCTTGTAGATGCCGAGCAGGATCGCTTCTTCTCCCGGCCAAGTGGAACCGCCCATCAGCAGGACACGGTCCTTGCCCATGTCGAGACGCGAGAGAACCGCGGCCACGGACTGCTCCTTTTCGGGATTGCGTCGCGCGACATCGAATTTGAAACTGCCGGTGACATCGATTGTTTCGGGATTCGCACCGGCGGCGACGAGGCGGTCGCGGTCAAGTCCCGATTGCGCCATGATGCGCGTGAACGAGCGAAGTGCGGGGCCGAACCAAAGTCGAAGGCGGCGATAACCAGGCGCGGAACGATCGGAAACGCGCGCATTGATCAGGTAGATTGGAATGGAACGCTTCGCGACAGCACGGATAAGATTCGGCCAAAGTTCCGACTCGGTGAGGATGAAGGCGCGCGGGCGGATTGCATCGAGCGCACGGCGCACCGCGCCAGGGAAGTCGAGAGGGCAGTAGATCAGCGCGTCCTGCGGGGCGACTTGTCCTTCCGCCTGCTTCCAGCCGGTCGAGCTCGTGGTGCTGAGCACGAAACGGATTTTCGGGTCATGCTCGCGGAGGGAGCGCATCATCTGGCCAGCCACGAAGACTTCGCCGACGCTCACCGCGTGAATCCAAACGGGTGCGGCGCCATCCTCGTGAAGGGCGGCGAGCTTCGCCAGCGTTTCATCGGAGTAGCGGCCGAAGCGCTGCCCGAAATTGGCGCGGTAGCCGCCGCGCTTGCGCATGCGCAGCAGGAAGTGCGGCGCCATGAAGATGTAGGCGATCGAGAAACAGACGTTGTAAACCAACCAGCGCATTTCGCACCCTACTGTCTTATCATCCACTCGCACAGCGCGGCAAGTTGATGCTCATCGTTCAAATTTGCAGCATTATCCAAATCGGAATTTCCCCACAATCCTATGATTTCTTCGGCCATTGATTTTTCAATAGCGCCACCGATGAACACCTCGGATATGCGACTTCGGAAAACATCCCGAATACGCTGAAGTGCCGCACGCGCAGTTTTCCAATGTTCATCCGCACCAGCTGGATCGATACCGCCTTTGAGTTCACCAGCGACCAAAAAATTGTTTTTATCATCAATAATTGGATTCACTGCATCCTTCGATAGCCCATCGACCTTCCTTCGAACTATTACAAAATCAACATTCTTCGCGACGGACGGGATCGTTACATTAAAAAGCATCGTACGATGTTGGTCGCCATTGAGCCAGCGAATTGCCTTGACGCATTCCGCATCTCCCTTCTTTGACCAACGTTTGCCATAGAGATTAACCTCGAATTCGAATTTAGCGATTTTCAATGCGGCGACAATGTTTCGGCAAAGTTTGGCATTCGCTATTTTCCCAATCATATTCCGCATTTTGCCGCCAAGTTGGTCACCAAGCGAAAGAAGGTAGCGATAAACAAGTTCGTCGATGTAGCCGCTGCCAGCTGGTACTAGCACACGATCCACGAAATCTTTTGCGATCGATTCTTTATCTGCCTCGGAAAGTTGTGCCAATGCCTTTGCAGAAATACCTGCAGCAGCAAGAATTTCCGCCCTGATGTTGCCGAGTCCAAGAATTTCGGATGCGCATTTCGTATGCTGTTTAATATTTGCATGAAGTGCCTTTGCACAGTCAATATACTGCGTTGCCTCGCGACTACGGTGCAATGCAATTTCGAGAAATCCAGCGCGGCGTGCTTCGTGAGAGGTCACTAGCGAAGAAGCATCGTAAACATATTCGTTGTTTCTCATCAATTGTCCTCTGTAAAAAACTGGGCCTTGAGTGCTTTGGCAATAGCCTCCGCCAAAATTGGTGGTACTGCATTGCCAACCTGTCCGAACTGCGTCATCTCCGTATGACGCTTACTGCTATAGGAATCAAGTCGGGTGCCCAGAAAAACCCAGTCAAGCGGGAATGTCTGGAGACACGCAAGTTCACGAACTGTCAGCATCCTGTCAAGATTCGGATGGATGAAATCACGGTATCCACTGCGCGTCACAGTTGGAGATGGCTTGTTCGGATCCAGACGACGATAAGTCGAGCCAAAGGTCTTTTCTATATCGTTTAGCTTCGCACCGACAGGCACCTTGTGGATCTTCTCGATGGTCGATGGCGAGTGCGCTGTTTGCTCATGGTTCTTAATATCCATATTTCTCCCTTCTGGCCTTGATTGTACAAGAAATGCGAGTCGCGAGTTCCGAGGGCGGCGCAGCGGGTGGAAGTCCAAGGATTGCTTCTCCGACTGTATGGTATGGGTGCAGTTTCGGGAAACCAGGCAAAATATTGTCGTCGCCAGTATCGCCGAATTGTGGGACAGGAAACTCAAAATTTTTGTCAAGCCGATTGCCAACTATGATTATACGCTCTCGAAATTGCGGCGCGCCATAATCTGCGGCATTGAGAATTTTGTAATTGATGGAGTATCTGTATGTTTTCCCTTTGAATTTGATGGGAAGCGTAGCCTCTGCGATTATGGCTTCAAGTGCCTTGCCACCAGCCCAATTGGCTAGTCCACGAACATTTTCCATCACGAACCCGGCAGGAAGAGCATCGCGCACGACACGGATAAATTCAAGGACAAGCCGTCCTCGTGGATCGTTCAAGCCCATTCTCTTGCCAGCCAGACTAAAGGATTGACATGGAGGACCACCAACGACGAGTGCCGCTTCAAGCGGCTTTAGTCTCCCCGCTTCGAGAATTCTCGACGTTGGAATACTTGTTATGTCGCCTTCGATAACAGGAGTACCAGGCATGTTGGCACGCAATGTCCTACAGCAGGATGGGTCCATCTCGACGAGGACAGCTGTCTCGAAACCAGCGTTGTGAAAGCCTATGTCGAGTCCGCCAGCACCTGAAAATAGGCTTATGAGTCGCGGTTTGCTATGTGGGGAAGATGGCATAACTGAAATCGAAAATGGTGTTGATGGAAGATATTAACACATTGGATGGTTGGCTATGCGCTCCTATCGACTGGCGTCGAGAGTGGCGACTCCCACGCCCGATACGTGGACTTGTTCGCAGAGATTGAGGACCTTCACGAAATCGGCATGGCGCGCCTGGCGGTCGCAGCGGATGATCACCGAAAGGCGTTCGTCGCGCTCCTTGCCTTCGCGCAGCATGGTTTCGAGTTCTTCGAGCGAAACCATGCGCTGGTTCACGACAATCAGGCCGGCCTCGCTGATGTTCACGATGATTTGCTCGGGAGCGTTCTTGCGGTCGCCGCCCTCGGTCGCTTCGGCGAGACGGATCGTCATGTCCTTCTCGACTTCGTAGAAGGTGGTGGCGACGAGGAAGAAGACGAGCAGGAGAAAGACGACATCCAGCAGCGGCGCGATGCGCACGCCGGTGGATTCGTCGTCGTCCTTCAATGCCTTCATTGCGCAGCGTCCTCGCTAGATGCGGTCCGGTGTCTCGATGCCAAGCAGGCCCAGGCCGTGGCGGAGCACCTTCGCGACCATGCCGCAGAGACGCGCGCGGCTGTCGCGGATCGCAGGCTCGGCCTTTAGCACGGGCAGGCGCTGGTAAAAGCTTGAGTAGAGCTGCGCCAGTTCGAAGAGATGGTCGGCGAGCATGCTGGGCTTGTACGAGGCACCGGCGCGGACGACGGCGGCGGGGTACTGGAGCAGATGGAGCACGAGTCGTTTTTCGGCGGGATCGCCGAGAACGAGCGGGACCTTCGCGAGATCGACATCGGGAGCCTGCGCGGCAAACTTGTCGAGGAGGCTGCGGATGCGGGCGTGGGCATACTGGAGATACGGGCCGGAGTTGCCGTCGAGGGCGAGCGCCTTGTCCCATGTGAAGGTGATCATCGTCTGTGGCGACTGCGAGAGATCGGCATACTTGATGGCGCCGATGCCGATTTGCGCGGCGAGCCTCTTCGCTTCGTCGGCCGGCATTTCGGGACGCGACTCGGAGATGATTTTCAGGGCGCGCGCTTCCGCCTCGTCGAGCAGCGTCTCGAGCTTGATCAAGTTGCCCTGGCGCGTGGAGATCGTACCTTCGGGCAGGCGCATGAGGCCGAACCAGACATGGACGAGGTCGCAGGATTCGGTCGCGATGCCCATCTTGCGACAGATGTGGAAGAACTGCTTGAAGTGGAGCTGCTGGCGTTCGTCGGTAACATATACGATCTTTTCGGGGTCGTAGTCGCGCATGCGGGTGGCGACAGTCGCGATATCGGTGGTCGTATAGTTGAAACCGCCATCGCGCTTGCGGACGATGGCGACATCAAGTCCGTCGTCGGAGAGATCGACGATCGTCGCGCCATCGCTTTCGTGCGCCATGCCGGCCTTTTCGAGGGAATCGACGACGCCCGCGAGCTGGTCCTGGTAGTAGCTCTCGCCGCGCGTCGTTTCGAAGCGGACGCCGAGGCGGTTGTAAACGCGGTCGAACTCGCCCATCGAGAGGCGGATGAACTCCTGCCAGAGCGCGCGGTTGTCGGGATCGCCCTGCTGGAGCTTGACGGTCTCGCGGCGGCATTCGTCGAGCCATGCGGCGGCCGCGGCCTTTTCGGCTTCGGTCGCGTCATCGGCGGCCTTGGCCATGCCGTAGCTCTTCACATAGATACGCTGAAGCTCTTCGATAGGATCGCGGGCGAGTGCATCCTTGTCGAGGAACTCGCGGTAGCCGCGGATGATGATGCCGAACTGCGTGCCCCAGTCGCCGATATGGTTGTCGGCGATCACGTCGTAGCCGAGAGCGCGGTGGATGCGGTCGAGCGCGTTGCCGATCACCGTCGAACGGATGTGGCCGATGTGCATTGGCTTTGCGACATTCGGGCTCGAGTAGTCGATCACGGCCTTGTGGCCCGCGCCGACCTGCGGAATGCCGAGGTGCGAATCCGCCGCCCATTCAGCGGCATGCGCGGCGAGCCATGCGGGGGCGATTGTGAGATTGATGAAGCCGGGGCCTGCGATTTCCGCCTTTTCAATCGCGGGCGGGAGATCGCGGCCTTCGACGAGTTTTGTCGCGATCGCGCGCGGGGCGAGGTGGAGGACCTTCGCGAGCGCCATGGCGTCGTTGCACTGGAAGTCTCCGAACTTGGGATCGGTCGCGGGGGAAACGCGGATCTGGCACTGTGCGGCCGCATCGCCGAAAGCGGCGGAAAGACCTTCGCGAAGCCATGAGACAAGGACAGCCTCGATGCCGCCCTCGCATTGGGATTGATTGTTCATGGGATAAAGGATACTTTCCCATTGCCATTCAAGGCAAGTTTCTTTCGCGGTGGGTTGCGGGCGAAAGGGAAAACTTTTGGCAATCGCATTGACCGTCGCCATGCGGTTCTGCTATCTTGACGGCGCTGAACCTCCGCGTCCAAGCGCGGTTGATAATCTTGAAAACGGCCCTGCCTTGATGCGTGAACAGACGGTGTTTCTCTGACCTTCATGACTTTTAGGGAGTCAGAACGCGGCGTGGATTGAGCCCTTTCGGGCACATGAAGCGGCGACTACGGCGCCCACCTCTCTCAAGAGGTTCCAGAGTCCCAAGTCTCTACGCCAAGGCGGGGTTTTCTTTTTGCTACGCAACAACCCATGGGAGCAACACGATGAATCTCGACCCGACCAAGTTGAAGGACTGGCAGATCGCCGAAGCCGCAGAAGAGGGGCTGAGGCCCGTTACGGCAATTGCATCGGATCTCGGCATCCTCCCCGATGAACTGATGGCCTACGGACGCCTCTATGGAAAGATCGACGCCGCTTCGATCCTTTCCCGCCTCGGCGACCGCAAGCGCGCGAAGTACATCGATGTGACCGCAATCACTCCGACGCCGCTTGGCGAGGGCAAGACCACGACCACCATGGGACTCGTCGAAGGTCTCGGCAAACTCGGGCGTCATCCGATCGCCGCGATCCGCCAGCCTTCTGGCGGACCGACCTTCAACGTAAAGGGATCCGCGGCCGGCGGCGGCCTTGCCCAGTGTCTTCCCCTTGCGCCGCTTTCACTTGGCCTCACCGGCGATATCGACGCCATCACAAACGCGAACAACCTCGCGATGGTGGCGCTCAACGCGCGCATGCAGCACGAGCGCAACTACGATGACGCCCGTCTCGCCAAGTCCCGTCTTACGCGCCTCGACATCGATCCCAAGCGGATCAACATGCGCTGGGCGATGGACTTTTGCGCACAGGGCCTCCGCAACATCATCATCGGCCGCGGTGGCAAGATGGACGGGTTCGAGATGGAGTCCGGCTTCTACATCACGGTTGCGTCAGAAGTCATGGCAATTCTCGCGCTCTCGCGCGACCTCGCGGACCTCCGCGAGCGCATGGGCAAGATCGTAGTCGCGTGGGACAAGCAGGGACGTCCCGTCACAACCCGCGACCTCGAGGTCGATGGCGCAATGACGGCGTGGATGGTCCGCGCGATCAACCCGACGCTCATGCAGACTCTCGAAGGACAGCCCGTGCTTGTGCACGCCGGCCCGTTCGCGAACATCGCAATCGGACAAAGCTCGGTAATCGCGGACCGCGTGGGCGGCCTGCTCGGCGACTATCTCGTTACGGAAAGCGGATTCGGCGCCGATATCGGTTTCGAGAAATTCTGGAACATCAAATGCCGCGCAACTGGCCTCGCGCCCGACGCGGTGGTGCTCGTCGCGACGGTGCGCGCGCTCAAGTCCCATGGCGGCGGTCCGGCCGTCAAGCCGGGCATGCCGCTCGACGAAGCATACACGAAAGAGAATGTCGGCCTCGTGGAGGCGGGATGCGAGAATCTTCTCGCGCACATCGAGACAATCAAGAAGAGCGGCGTGACCCCGGTCGTCTGCCTCAACTCCTTCTACACCGACACCCCCGCGGAGCATGCCGCTGTCAAGCGCATCTCCGAAAACGCGGGTGCGCTCTTTGCGGTTTCCGACCATTGGCTCAAGGGCGGCGCCGGCGCGATCGAGCTTGCGGAGGCAGTCGAAGAAGCGGCGAAGCGACCGCACGAGTTCAAGTTCCTCTACGACCCGAAGGACCCGGTCGCGGACCGCATCGAGGCGATTGCGCGCGAGGTTTACGGCGCCGATGGCGTTGACTACGATCCAGCCGCGGCGGAGAAGCTGAAGGTGATCGAGGCGGATGCCACGGTCGCGCATCTTCCGATCTGCATGGCGAAGACGCAATACTCGCTTTCGCACGATCCGGCGCTTCGCAACCGTCCGCGTGGCTGGCGCCTGCCAATCCGCGATTTCCTCACCTACGGTGGCGCGGGATTCGTGGTGCCTGTCTGCGGCGACATCAAGCTCATGCCCGGCACGGCGTCGAACGCGGCCTTCCGCAACATCGATGTCGATGTGAAGACGGGCAAGGTTTCGGGACTCTTCTGAGATGGACGCACAAGTCGTCTCGCAAGTTCTCGAATTCGCCATGCTGCTCGCCTTCGGGTGTTCATGGCCGTTCGCGATCGCGCGAACATATCGGGCGAAGCGTGTCGATGGCAAGAGTCCGGCCTTCGCCTTCATCATTCTCTTCGGCTATATATGCGGCATCGCCGCGCATGCGGTCGAGGGAACGAAACTGTGGCTCATTGGAGTCTATCTGCTCGACATGGCTCTAGTCTCCACCGACCTTTGCCTCTACTTCCGCTATCGGGGAAGGGATGGGGAAAGGTAAATGTCAAAAGACAAAAAAAAATCAAATTACCGCTTGCGTGGCAATGCGGCTTATGGTAACATGCCCTCACTTTCCTTTGCGGGGGAGTGGCGCAATTGGTTAGCGCACCGGACTGTCGATCCGGTGGTTGCGGGTTCGAACCCCGTCTCTCCCGCCATCCTTTCTACCGCCGTGTTTTCACGGCGGTTTTTTTGTTCTTCGGCATAAGCGTGGGTCGCCTATGCCGACCGAGATTTTTCAGAGGTATTCCTTGCCGTCGGGACGCATGGCAAGGCGCGCAAGGAGCGTCTTCAATTCCTGGGCGCGGGACTTGGGGCAGACAAGCGTGGCCTTGCCGGCATGGACAACGACCATGTCGTTCACGCCGATAAGCGCCGTGAAACGGCCGTCTTCGGAAACGACGATGTTGCCGGTTGAATCAAGCGCCTCGCATGGGCCAACCGCGACATTGCCTCCTTCGTCGGCGGGGAAGTGCGCGGCAACCGAAGGCCATGAGCCCACATCGTCCCAACCAAAGTCGCCGTGGACGACGGCGATATTCGATACATGCTCCATCACGGCATAGTCGATGGAAATCTTCCGTGCCGAAGGATACAGCGCGTCGATAGCCTCAATCAGCCGGTTTTCACGCTCCGCCGTCTCGAAGCCATCGGAGAGAGAAAGCATGTCGGGCGCGTACAGGCGCATTGCTTCGCGCATGGTATCGACGCGCCAGATGAACATTCCCGAATTCCAGAAATAGCGGCGCGCCGCGATGTACTTTGCGGCCGTCGCGGCATCGGGCTTTTCGACAAAGCGCTTCGCCCTGTCGATTGGCGTCTCGAGGCCGGTATCGATCGGCGCCTCGATTTCGATGTAGCCGAACCCCGTGGCGGGATATGTCGGCGGAATGCCTACTGTAACGATGTCTTCGCCGTGCGCGGCGAATACTATCGCGTCTGAAAGCGCCTGCTTAAAGCGCGGGACATCGGTGGAAAGCTGGTCGGCGGTAAGGATGCATGCCACTCCCTTCGGATCGTGAGCGCGGACGATCGCGCATGCGAGCGCGCATGCTGTGGCGGTATCGCGTCCGCATGGCTCGCCGATGATTTGCGCTGGCGGCACCGCTGGCGCGGCCGCGGCGATTGCGTCGCGCAACTGACGAGAAGTGATGATCCAAACGCGCTCGGGGGGGATGATTCCATCGAGACGCTCCACGGCCTGCGTAAGCAGCGGCGTGCCGCCAAAGAGCGGAACGAGCTGCTTCGGACGCGCGGCAGTGCTGAGCGGCCAGAAGCGCTCGCCCTTCCCGCCTGCGAGGATGATTGCGTATGCGTTGGTCATTTGGTCAACTCCTTGCGCAGTTTACGAGCAAGGATTGAGCCAAGCCCGAAAAGCGTCAGATTAGGGTCTATCTTGAAATCCATTCCCAGCGAGGGAATATAGCGACGCGCCAGGCCGCCAGTCGCGAAAAGACGGGCATTGGGACCGAGGAGCGCAAGTTGAGTGGTAACTGTCTCGCGCAACATCCCGCGAAAGCCGATTTCAATGCCGGCACGCATTGCGCCATCGGTGTCCTGCGGCTTCTTCGGATAGCTGCCATCGAGTTCAATCAACGGCAGAAGAGCAGTCTTCTCATGCAACGCCTGCGCGAGCATTCGCGGGCCTGGGCCAATCAAACCCGCGAAGAAACGGCGGTCCGCTGAAACAAGGTCGTAGGTCACGGCCGTGCCGATATCGACAATCATCACTGGAACACTGTCCGGCACACGCGCGACAGCGCCGCAGACATTCGCGATGCGATCCGCGCCAGTCGTTTCCGGCGCAGGATAGCCGAACGTCACTGGAATATCGAAAGTGTGGTCGAGCACCGCGAGTTCAAGGCCAAGAGAGGAACGCACCAACTTCTTCCAGGGCGCGACATGCGCGGGGACAACGGAAGCGATGATTGCGCCATCGACGCCGCACGCGGCGACACGCGCCAATGCGTTGCGGCATGCGACGGGCGATACCGATATGCCGCCTTCGACGCGTTCAACGCCCGTAACGGTACGCCCCGTAAAACGACCAAGTACAGTCGAGGTATTTCCCGCATCTATTACAACGAGATTCATGGTTGATTCCCCACGACATTCCGCCGCGGCAGCAGCTTTGGCGGCCATGTGTAGTATATTTTGATATTCTCATTGCGAAATTGTGAAATCAAGCCCCGAATAATTGCCAAGAGAGTGAGTCACTTGCGAAACCCGTGACTCGTGGGATACAATTGCCAACAATTTGTTCTGTTTGTTCGACGGCGTCGCATCATCTGAAAATGGTTTGGATTGCCGTTTTGGAAGGGATTGGAAATGAAACTGGTTTGTCTGGGCGACAGCATCACTGGCCAACCCAATCTGCGGTTGTTCCTCAAATACTCGTTTATCCTCGACTGCATGTTCGAGGCGCGTCTGGGGCCAGGCGCAGTGGAGGTTGTCAACCGCGGCATCGCAGGCGATACAACCATGGGGGCCTTGCGACGACTGCAAGGCGATGTCATCGACCAACGACCTGACATCGTGACCATTCTTCTCGGCGGCAACGATGGTTGCCAGAAACTGGATCCAGCGCAGACCCGGGCCAATCTTGTGGAGATTGTCAGGAAGATCAAGGCAATCGGCGCGAAGGTGCTTCTCATGCAGTACCACTGCCTGCCAAACCCCGAACATCCCGAAACCGCCTGGACGCTTCTACAGGCGAACAATGCGCTGATCGCCGAAGTCGCCAATGCCGAGGCTGTTCCATGTCTCGACTTGTCCTCGCCACTTTCCGCCGCCTTGGAAACCACGACATGGGAACTTGCGGGGCGTGACGACGCAACTGGCATTGCCGACTGGCGCCTAACGCCAATCACCCAGTCACATCTGGCCAGCGATATCGATGGAGTTCACCTCAATCCAGCCGGCGAACTAGTCATCGCCCGCACGATTTTCGCAAAACTCCTCTCCCTCGGCTGGATCAAATAACCATCCGACAGTCTCATCCCCAATTCTGACCCAAGTCACAACATCCTATTTTGCAAGTAGTTATCTTGTACTCTTAAATAGTCTGTCCCTTTAAGCAGTGGTGGTGTATCCCCAAGTTGGGCATAAAAAAACGGCGCGCCGTTTTCCCGTGTGTGGAAAAGCGGCGCGCCGTTTTTTTATAGAATGCCTGTTATCGAAGCATTATGAGTGAACCGGAAAGGCGGAGCCTATAGCGGATGAGGACGATGCCGGAGCCGCCATCGCCGCCGATCGCGCCGTGGTTACCCCAGTCCATCCATCCGCCGCCGCCGCCGGAACCA
>JAZQOE010000006.1:0-20198 GCA_045627705.1 Kiritimatiellia bacterium
TGATGCTCATTGGCCTCGCCTTGGTTTTCCCGCCAGGGCTTGGGACAATCTTCATTGTGGCAGGCATTGTCCTGATGGACTTCCCGCACAAGCGCGCAATCGAGCGGCGCGCCGCAAAATGGCGCGGGGTCCTTCCGATCCCCAATGCCATCCGTCGCCTCGGCAAGGTCCCCCGCTTCCGACGGCTCCCCTAGCAGTAAAAATCATTCTAAATTGGAATCCAGATAGGAAAGCAAGGAACGACGGAAGTAGCACGTCTGCTCGCGTGGATTCCACTTGCGGAAGGCGGCGCGGAATTCTTCCGAAGCCGAGGCGGCCTCGTTGTATTCCTGCAGCGACTTGCCGTTCGAATCATATACGCGCATGTCGGAAGTGCGCGAAACCGGCAGATACTCGGTCCATTCGACGGGAATGGTGTGCCAGCGCCCGTCGCCGCCGAACTTTCGCACATGGTCCACTCGCGGTTCGCCGCGGAAACCATGGGCCGTAACCGCAACGACCTGCTCCGCGCCATCCTGCGATTTCAACTCCGTCTTCAGGATGTTGCGGGTGATGCTGGCCTCGTGCCTGAAGGCGTCTTCGCCATGGAAGTTGGCGAGCGACTCATGTTCCCAGAACGATGGGGAGCGCGAGATGACATCGCCCCAGATGGATTCGTGCGAACGCATGTACTGATAGAGGGGAATCGTCAGCAGCGGCGCCAGCGCGAAATAAAGGCCCTTGAAATACTCGTTGTTGAAATCGTTGAAGCGCCTGCGGACGACAGCCAGTTCGTAGTCGGCGTATTGCGTCGGCGAGGTATCGAAAGATACCGAGCCAAAGTGCGCCGGGACGATGCAGTTGATCATGTGCGACTTGTGGAAGGCGAAGTCATCGCCATATCCGATCTTTGTATCGTTTAGCAGATTGACCATCTGCTGCTGGGCGTATGGCGTAAAGAGGAGACGGAACTGGATTTCATTGTTGCGGTCGTTGGCGTTGAATAGCACTTCGAACTCGTGGTTAGACATGAGAGTGTAGTCGGAGACCTTCCCATCCTCGATCGCCGCCGCCTTTTTCTGAAGCTTCTTCAGCGCGCGCTTCTTCGAGGAAGTCCACTTTCCTGGATCCTTGCCGGAAAGCTCCGAAGGCTCGCGATTGAAAACCAGGTCGGGCGCCGCGACATTTCCGAAAATCAAGAATTTCGCGTTGCCGAATTCGGGGACTGGATGAGTGACCGTCGCCGTCAGGACTTCGGAACGATGCACGGTCGTCCGCTTGCCGTCGGGACCGCGGACAGATTCCGTCCAATGGATGGTGATCGATCCGGAATACTCATGCGGCGTCCACTCGAAGCCGAATGTGTTGGCGAGGACAAACGGATTACCGTTGATCTCGCCGCTCTGGACGCCCACGACGGAGCGGCCGCGGTTGAACGAGTCGTCGAGGTTGAACACGCGCTCCAAATCGCGCAGGCGGCCGACAGAGAAAATCGGATCCATCTCGATTCGCGGAACCGTCTTATGCACGAGCCTGCCGGGCATCCCCCAGTCGAAGAGGCTGTTCAACGGCTCCATCTGCGCCGTAGCCTCCTGCTTCTTCGCCGCCAGATTCGACCGCAGGACATCGATCTTCGATTTCAATTCGCGGATTGACGGAAACAGTTTTTTCCACGACACCAGGCCGAGGACAACCGCAAGAAGCACAAGCCCGCCATAAAGCCATCCGCCATCGAGCCCGCCAGTGCCGTAGTCATCGGCGAAGCCGAAGATTGAGAAGGCCGCGGAAAGAATAGCAACGATTATCGAGATGACATTAAGGGTGACAAGGAGCGAGCGACGCCCTTCGGACTTCGACAAGTCGGCCTCCAGCGCGCGGATGTCGCGCACGAGGGCCACGTTCGCCTGTTCGTCGACGCCAGACTTCGCCAGCAATTCCTCGAATAAGTCCGAGGTATTCCTGGCGTGGAGGTCCTTGTACTTGTTGGCGTATTCGGACAGCGGCTCGTAGACTGTGTTGTCGTCCATGGCCAGTCCGTCTTTGCTCACATTGCGGTGCGTTTACGTCGAAACGCGGTTCAGAAGAACTTCTGGCGCGCCGCCTCGCGGACTTCCCTCGAAGCCGTAAACGGGATGCGGGTCGTGTAGCCTGCGCGGGCGGCGACGATCATCTTCGTGGGCCACGCGAAGATGTCGGAATTCCACTGCGCGACGGTGTCGTTGTAAAGCGCGCGGGCAGCCGTGATCTCGCGCTGGAGCGAGTTGTTCTGCTGCATGGCGTCGGCGATCGCGGCGTGCGCCTTGAGATCGGGATAGGCCTCGACCTGCGGGAAGAGACGGCCGAAAACCTGGTCGATCTGCCCGGCGACGACATTGCGCTGGACCTCCGCGTCTGGCGAGCGCCCGCCACGATATGCCGCGACGGACTTCATGACATCCTTGTCGAGGTCGATCGCCTTTTCAACGAGCGGCGCGACATTCTGCAGAATCTGCACGCGCTGCTCGAGGTAGTTGTCGATCTGCGAGGCATCGGCCTGTATCTTCTGCTGGAGACGCTGTAGATAGCTGCGGGCGGAAATCTTCATGAAGAGGAAAATCACGCCTGGAATGATACCGAGAACCCAAAGCATGATTTCAAAAATCGTGGAGCCAACGCCAACCTTTACGGGAAGTTGACGCTGAATGACATTCACTTCGCGGCCATCATCGCTCACCGGACCGGTAATCTCATCGAGTTCGTTTGCCATGGGGTATCCTCATGTGGTTGTATTGTCACGATAGAAGAAGAATGCGCTTCCCCATCGGCTTTTGCAAGCATTTAACAATCGCAATTCAATTGCTTCAAGCCCAAGTCGCCTGTACAATACGCGCGTATGAAACTGTTGATAGGATATCCGCCATTGCCGTGCGAAAAGGGTGTCCCGCTCCTTTCGCAAAACCGGCAATTCCAGTGGTTCAACCGCCCGACGTTCATCTACCCGGTTGTCCCGGCCTGCGCCGCCACGATGGCGCGCGACGACGGCCACGATGTCTGCTGGCTTGACGGTATCGCCGAGCGTCTGTCCCCCGCGGAGTTCGACGCCCGCATCGACGCATTTGATCCGGACGTGGTGGTTTACGAGACGAAGACGCCCGTCGTGCGCCGTCACTGGGAACTTGTGAAGGCGCTCAAGGCGCACCGCCCTTCAACGGCCGTGGTGCTCGTCGGCGACCATGTAACCGCTCTCCCCGCCGAAACGATGGACGCCTGTCCGGTTGACTACATCCTCACTGGCGGCGACTGGGATTTCCTGCTCCGCAACCTCCTGCGGCACCTCCGCGATGGCGCGGCCTTGGAGCCGGGCATCTGGCGCCGCGACGCAGCCGGCGCCGCGATCGATGGCGGCAAATTCCTTCTCGACCATGACCTGAACTCGCTCCCGCGCATCGACCGCGAGCTTACGAAGTGGCGCAATTACAGCGTGAACAACGGCAACTTCCGCCGCACACCCGGCACCTACGTGATGGCCGGGCGCGACTGCTGGCACGCGCGCTGCACCTTCTGCTCATGGGCGGCGCTCTATCCGAAGTACCGCACCCGCAAGCCCGAGAATGTCGTCGATGAAATCCAGGAACTCGTCGAGCGCTACGGCGTCCGCGAGATAATGGACGACACCGGCTGCTTCCCCGTCGGGCAGTGGCTCCGCGACTTCTGCCGCCTCATGGTCGAGCGCAAGCTGAACAAGCGCGTAACGATCGATTGCAACATGCGCTTCGGCGCGCTCGCCGCCGAGGACTACCGCATGATGAAGCGCGCGGGATTCCGATTCGTCCTCTTCGGCCTCGAATCCGCGAACCAGTCCACGCTCGACAAGCTCGACAAGAATCTGAAGGTCGAGCAGATCGCGAAGGGTGCGCGCGAAGCCTCCGCCGCAGGGCTGGACGTACACGTGACCGTAATGCTCGGCTTCCCGTGGGAAGGCGAAGAGGAAATCAAGCGGACAGTCGCCCTTGCGCGCGATCTCCTCGTCCACGGCCATGCCTACACCCTCCAGGTCACGCAGACCGTCCCCTACCCCGGCACGCCGCTCTTCCGCCAGTGCGAGGAAAACGGTTGGCTCACCACCCATTCGTGGGACGACTTCGACATGCGCGGCGCCGTTATGACAACGCCCGTGGGCGAAGAGCGCATCAAGTGCGCGATCCGCGACATCTACCGCGCATTCTTCCATCCGATTTCACTGTGGAACCGCCTCATCCACACGCGCCATCCGATCGACGACGCGAAATTCTACATCCGCGGGCTGCTGTCGCTAGTCGGCCACCTCCGCGATTTCAAGGGTTGAGCCGCGCATCGCCGCGCGCACATTCGCGATATTCAGCATCCGAGGTCAATCTCACAATGCCAGACGAACTTCAAGACAAGATGGATGAAGCCCAGCCCCGCCGCCGCATCGTGGCGATCGTGGGGCGTCCCAACGTAGGCAAATCCGCGCTCTTCAACCGCCTAGCCGGCCGCCGTATCGCCGTGGTGCATGACGAAGCTGGCGTCACCCGCGACCGCCAGCAGCGCGAGGTCGTCTGGAACGACCAGCGCTTCCAGCTTATCGACACCGGCGGGCTTTCGGTAATCGACGACGACACCCGCGATGGTTCAGACCCCATCGAGGCCGGCATCCGCGCGCAAGTCGCGGCCGCGATCTCCGACGCCGCCGCAGTGATAATGGTAGTCGATAGCCAGACGGGACTCCACCCGCTCGACGAAGAAGCGGCGCGCCGCGTTCATGCCGCTGGCATCCCCGCGTTCATCGCGGTGAACAAGTGCGACCTTCCGCAGCACGAACTTGCGACAGCGGACTTCGAGGGACTCGGCATGCCAGTGTTCCCGGTTTCCGCGCTGCACGACCGCGGCGTAGGCAACCTGATGGAGCGAGTTCTCGCGGTTCTTCCGGATGTCGCAGAGGAAAGCATCGAACACCCGCTGCGCGTCGCGATCGTCGGCCGTCCAAACGCCGGCAAGTCGTCGTTCATCAACCGCCTTCTCCGCAACGACCGTGTGATTGTCTCCGACATCGCAGGCACGACACGCGACTCGATCGAAGTGCCGTTCACGATCGGCGCGGGATCGCAGGCCCGCCACTATGTGCTCGTAGATACCGCCGGCATGCGCAACCTCCGCAGCATGAAGGACCCCGTTGAACGCTACAGCCTGATACGCGCGGAACAGAGCGTGGAGGAATGCGACATCGCAGTGCTGGTGATGGACGCGATGGTCGGCCCAACACTGCAGGACAAGCGTATCGCCGCGAAGATCATCGAGGCGAACAAGGGATGTGTGCTCCTGCTGAACAAGTGGGATCAATGCCGCGAGAAGGGAATGACGGAAACAAAGGCCGAACCCGTGCTGCGCGAGGCGATGCCTTTCCTGCGCCACTGTCCCGCCGTCTTCATCTCCGCGCTCGACGGCTACAATGTGCGCCGCACGATCGACGCGATCGACCATGTCGCCGCGCAAACGCGCATGCGCCTTCCCACGGGAATGCTCAACCGCGCCATTGCCGAGGCGATGGCGAACCGCAAGCCGCCGGCGGCGAACGGTAAGCCACTCCGACTCTTCTACACTGTCCAGACGGGTGTCGCGCCAATCGCGCTCCGCATCTTCGTAAACTATCCCGACCTCGTGACGCGTCCATACCGCGAGTATCTGGTCCGTCAGCTCCGCGACAGGTTCGGACTCGAAGGCGCGCCCGTGATAATGGACTTCCGCGAGCGCACGCGCCCGGCATCGCGCGTCGCCCCGCCGACAAAGCCAGTCGAGAAGAACCCCCGAAAGCGAGCCGCCGCCAAAAACCGCAGAGGCCCGCAAAAGAAACGGCGAGATTCGGGGAAAAGGTAGATTGGGATTGCGAGTTATTCGATGTCGGGTTCAGGGCCGCGCTCGATGAGCTGAAGCAGGTAGCGGCCGTAGTCATTGTTCTTCATGACCTTTGCGGACTCGGCGATCTTCTCGGCGGAGACCCACTTGTTGCGGAAGCCGATTTCCTCGAGGCAGGCGATCTTGAGACCCTGGCGGACCTGGATCGTCTGCACGAAGTTGCCGGCCTGGAGGAGCGACTCGTGGGTACCGGTGTCGAGCCATGCGACGCCGCGGCTCAACACGCCCACGCGGAGGCGGCCCTGGTTCAGGTAGATGCGGTTTAGGTCGGTAATCTCGAGTTCGCCACGCGCGGAAGGCTTCAAATCCGCGGCGAAATCGCACACATCCGGGCCATAGAAATAAAGGCCGGGAACCGCGAAAGACGACTTGGGCTTGGCGGGTTTCTCCTCAAGCGAGATTGCCTTGCCGGTGGAATCGAATTCAACTACGCCATAGCGCTCCGGGTCGGCCACGCGATACCCGAAGACCTGCGCGCCTTCGCTGAGTTTGCCGGCGGCGCGAAGCACATGGGACATGCCCTGGCCGTAGAAGATGTTGTCGCCGAGGACAAGCGCCACCGGCTCGTTGCCGACAAACTCGCGACCAATCACAAACGCCTGCGCAAGGCCTTCGGGGCGCGGTTGCTCGGCGTACGAGAACTCGACTCCGAACTGCGAACCATCGCCAAGCAGTTCGCGAAAGCGAGGCAGGTCGGACGGAGTGCTGATGATCAGGATCTCACGAATCCCGGCGAGCATGAGTACCGAGAGCGGATAGTAGATCATTGGCTTGTCGTACACTGGCAGAAGCTGCTTGCTAACTACGCGTGTAATTGGATAAAGGCGCGTACCGGCGCCACCCGCGAGGACTATGCCTTTCATCATGTCTTCTCCTTTGTAAAACTATTCCGCCTGGGTACGCTTGCCGAGATTGGCGGGAGGATCGGGGAAGATGCCGTTCATTGCATCCTCGGCGATCTTCCTGGTATCCATCGGGAAATCGCTCTTCACCATCCAGCGAAGGAAACTATGCCCTTTTTCTTCGGCGAGGTCACGAAGTTTCTCGCCCTTCTTCTTGCCGAAGTTCACGACAAGGTCGCCGGCGGAAGTCCAGCGGAAGCGCCCCGCGCGATCGGCGTTCATCGGGTCGCGCTCGTTGTAGATGCGATCGAGCGACTCCATATCGTTCGGGAGGTCGGAGTACTTCGCGAACTGCCCGGCGAGCACGTCGATCGTGGCGCGGACATCGCCTTCCGCGCCGTGTGCGTCGGTATGTTCGCGTCCGCAGTAGAATCGAAGCGCGGCAGAAAGATCGCGGGGCTCGTGCTTGTGGAAGATGCGCTGGACATCGAGAATACGGCGGTCATCGGGATTGAAGCTGATGCCCGCGCGGAGGAACTCCTCGCAAAGGATCGGCACATCGTAGCGGGTGAGGTTGTAGCCGCAGAGGTCGCATGGGTCGATAAAGTCGAAGATGTCGAGGGCGCGTTCGGCGAATGTCGGACAATCGCGGACGATGTCATCAGTGATACCGTGGATTTCGGTCGATTCCTCGGGAATGGGAATCGTTGGATTCATGAGCCATGTGCGCGTCGTCTGCGAACCATCCGGCTCGATGCGTGTAACGGCAAGTTCGATGATCCTATCGGCGCGCGGGCTTGTACCCGTGCCCTCGATGTCGAAAACGGCGAGAGGCCTGTCTAACTTTAGTGGAAACATGATGGTTGAATTTTCCCACGAACGTGGTAACATTATCAATCCTTTTCCGTAACAAACGAGGATTAACATGAGCCAGCACTCCAGTCTCAAGACATCCGGCAAGATTGCCGTCAAGCGCAATGTCCTTAAGCGTTTCGAACGCGTTGACCTGCTCAAGCAGCGTGGTCAGTGGAAGGACGGTGACCGCGGTCTCGGTCTGCGCAAGACCAAGCCCGCCGAATAAGACGCGCCAAGACTAAGGAGGCGCTTGAAATGCGCGCTTTCAAGTCTGTAGCGGTCTCCATCTCCTTCTCGCTCGCCATAGCGGGCATTGCCGTCGCCGGTACGCGCTTGCGCGTTACTGGCGACGATGTTTCCTTGCGCCCAATCGGGGACATAAACTCGGAGGTCCTTGGCTCGGTCAACCGCGGCCAGGTACTCGAGGCGGTCGATTGGCCGTGCGATGGCGAGTGGGTGAGCGTGCGTCCGCCGAGGGAACTCAAGTTCTGGATTTTCGCGGACCTCGTATCCGACAACGTCGTAAATGGTTCGCGTGTCAAGGTCCGCGGCGGCCCAAGCGTGAACTACAAGGCTGTTGCGACGCTGTCGAAGGGCGATAAAATCAGCGTTCTCGGCAAAACTGGCGAGTGGTATCAAATTGATCCGCCGGACAGCGCAATCGTCTGGATCAACGGCAAGTTCGTTGAAGCCGCCGACGGATCCTCTCCCGTGAAAGCGGAGCCTGTCGTCGCTACGCCTGTCCAAGTCGCTACGCCTGCGCAAGCCGCTACTCCGTTGCCTCCGCCACCGCCAGCGACTGCCGAAGCCCTGGCCCTGCCTCCGCCCGACCCAATACCGCCCCAAGTCGCGGCGACAACCGTTGAACCGGTTCCAGCCCCTAGCGTGCCCGCCGGCGATCAGCAGCCGACCATCGCGCAAATGCGCCATGAGACTACGCCCGCACGCATCGAAGAACCCCAGAAACAGCAGGAACCGCCGAAGCAGCGCGAGTTGCAGCAGCCAGCCGATCCACCCGCGGTAGCATCGATGCCTTCGACTCGCCCGACAGTGGCTCCGGCAACGTCATTGATTTCGTCGCCGCGCGAAACACCGACCGCTCGTCAAGTTTCCACCCCGGTGCCCGCTGTGAACCCGCAGCCCGCGATCAACGTGGATCGACAGCCCGTACCCGTTGCGCAACCGACTGTCGCAGTGCAACAGACGACAGTCGCGACGGCGAGACAACGCATTACCACGGTATCCCCGCGCTCCTATCCAAAACAGGCGACGCCTGTGCGGACACAGACCGAGTATTTGCCAGCGGAAGGCGAAACGCGAGTCATGTACACTGGCGAGCTCACAAGCGGCGGGAAGTTGACGATAACGAACCGCGGGGAGTATCGCCTTGTCACGCGCGACGCCCAGGGGCGCGCGATCACCCTTTGCTTCCTTTCCGGCTCGGCGGAACAGTTCGAGTCCCTCCGCGGTGAATCCGTGAAGGTCGAAGGCTACCAGACCTGGAACACCGGGGCGCGCCATCCGACCGTCAAGGTCGATAGCATCATCCGCGTCCCATCCACAGGTCGCGAAAGGTAATCGCATGACCGTATTCCACACCCCTGCCGAAATGCAGGCGTGGGCGCTTTCGCAGCGCGCCGCGGGCCGCACCATCGGATGCGTCCCGACAATGGGCTTTCTCCACGACGGGCATCTATCGCTGATTGACAAGGCACACGAACTTGCCGACCTCGTCGTGGTGAGCATCTTCGTGAACCCTGTGCAGTTTGGTCCGAACGAGGATTTTGATCTTTATCCGCGCGACCTCGAGCGAGATCTACAGCTTTGCGATGCGCACAGGGTCGATGCCGTATTCGCGCCGCGCCCGTCGGACATGTACGCCCCCGACCACAGCATCTACATCAATGAGGAATCGCTCGGCAAGGTGCTATGCGGCGCGCGCCGTCCCGGACACTTCCGCGGCGTCTGCACAGTCGTCGCAAAGCTTTTCAACATCTTCCAGCCAACTGTCGCAGTCTTCGGACAGAAGGATGCCCAGCAGGCCGCGATCATCCGCCGAATGGTTCGCGACTTGAACTTCCCGGTGAAGATTGTCGAAGCGCCGATCATCCGCGAACCCGATGGTCTTGCCCGTTCCTCGCGCAACACATATCTGACGCCGGACTTCCGCGCCCGTGCGCTTGGCCTATCCAGATCGCTCCGCCGCGCCCGCGCCATGTTCGCAGCCGGCGAACGCTCCCCTTCCGCAATCTACGCCGAGATCGAAAAGATTCTCGCGGAGGATTGCGGGCTCAAAATCGACTATGTCGTCGCAAACGACCCGGAAACGCTTGAACCGGAGGCAACTCTCAAGGAAACGACACTCCTGACGCTCGCGGTCTATGCCGGCGAAGTTCGCTTGATAGACAACACGCGGATTGGCGTGCCAGACGCGACGCTCGACATTCCCGCCGCCGCGCAGGCATAATGTGCAAGACAAGGAAAGGCAACCGAGATGAACGCGACAGCACTCAAATCCAAATTTTCGCGCATCGTAACCGCCACTGTTTGTGCGACAGTGCTTTGCATTTGCGGAACAGGCTGCGAAGATGACGATGGCGGCGGCAGCAACAACGTAGGTCCAGACAATGACCGCCATACCGTCGCGGTCGTCGGCGACAGCATCGCCGCCGGCTACGGCAGTTGCGGAGGTTCGTGGCCATCGCGCATCGCCGGCATGCTTGGCTGCAACGTCATAAACAAGAGTGCAGGTGGGATTGAAGCCACTCAAGCAGGAGGTCTTCTCGCCTCGGCAATTTCCAAAAAACCCGGATACGTCGTAATCGCCCTTGGCGCAAACGACGCGATCTGCGGTAGTTCAGATGACGCTGTCCGTGGATCGATCGTCAACATGGCCAATGCCGCCAAGGCAGCGGGATGCTGCGTCTTCGTCTGCAATCTTACACCCATGACGGGCGGTCACTCCCTCTTCGATGGCAACCGTCGTCGTCTCAACGGAGTCATCTCGGCCGCAGCAGGCGATGCAGGCGCGAATTTCATCAATCTTGCCGGAGCCTTTGGAAATGGCGATGGGCTCCTCCAGGGCGATGGGCTCCATCCAAATGACGCCGGCCAGCAAAAGATCGCAGATGTCGTCGCAGGAAAGTTGAAAGGCAAGGTCAAGTAATTCCTGGCCAGCCATGCATCCCCCACCCCACTTCAAATCAAAGAAAGGAAAACAATGAGCAAGATCACCAATGAAGAGCTCTCCCTCGCCGCGAACGTAATCCGCGGCCTCGCAATCGATGGCGTCCAGGCCGCGAAGTCCGGCCACCCAGGCATGCCGATGGGCATGGCCGATGTCGCCGCCGTACTCTGGCTCAAGTACCTCCGCCACAATCCCGCCGATCCCACGTGGGCCGACCGCGACCGCTTCGTCCTCTCCGGCGGACATGGCTCCATGCTCCTCTACTCCCTGCTCCACCTCGCCGGCTACGACCTGCCGCTCGACGAGCTCAAGCGCTTCCGCCAGCTCGACAGCCGCACCCCTGGCCACCCCGAAGTAAAGCACACCCCCGGCGTCGAGACGACCACCGGCCCACTTGGCCAGGGTCTCGCCACCGCTGTCGGCATGGCCATCGCGGAGCGCATGGTTGCCGCCCGCTTCAACGACGCCTCCTTCGCCGCCGCCAACCACCGCACGTTCGTCTTCTGCGGCGATGGCGACCTCATGGAAGGCATCAGCCACGAAGCCTGCTCCCTCGCCGGCCACCTCGGCCTCGACCACCTCATCGCCTTCTACGATTCCAACAACATCACCATCGAAGGCAAGACTTCGCTCGCCGTCTCCGACGACGTGAAGATGCGCTTCAAGTCCTACAACTGGAATGTCATCGAGTGCGACGGCAACGATGTCGCCGCCGTCGATAAGGCAATCAAGAAGGCCCTCAAGCTTGCCGGCAAGCCCACGTGCATCATCTGCCGCACCACGATCGGCAAGGGCTCGCCCAACAAGGCGAACACCCCCGGCGTCCACGGCTCCCCGCTCGGCGATGACGAGATCAAGCTCACCAAGGCCGCCCTCGGCCTCCCGGTTGACCAGCCCTTCTACGTCCCGCAGGCCGTCACCGACCTCTTCGCCGCCCGCGCGAAGAAGACCCGCCGCGAAGCCAATGCGTGGAAGCGCAACTTCAAGGCATGGTGCAAGGCGAATCCCGACAAGGCCGCCACCTGGAAGCTCCACATGGACGGCAGGCTTCCCGCCGACATCGAGTCCATCCTCCCCGCCTGGGATCCCGCCAAGGCTGTCGCCACGCGCAACGCCTCCGGCATCGTGATAAACGCCCTCGCGAAGGAGATGCCCAACCTTGTCGGCGGCTCGGCCGACCTCGCGCCCAGCAACATGACGCGCATGAACGACCTGCCCGACGTCCTCCCCGGCGATTTCTCGGGCCGCAACTTCCACTTCGGCATCCGTGAATTCGCGATGTCCGCCATCATGAACGGCATCGCCCTCCACGGCGGCTTCCGCGTCTTCGGCGGCACGTTCTTCGTCTTCTCCGACTACTGCCGCCCCGCGGTCCGTCTCGCGGCCCTCATGAAGCTCCCGGTGATCTACGTCTTCACCCACGACAGCTTCTACGTTGGCGAGGACGGCCCCACGCACGAGCCCGTCGAGCACATCGCCAGCCTCCGTTGCATGCCGAACCTCACCGTGATCCGTCCTGCGGATCCGACCGAGACCGGTGCCGCATGGGCCGCCGCGCTCCGCAACGCCGATGGTCCGACAGCGCTGCTCCTCACCCGCCAGAACATGAAGGTGATCGATCGCACGGCCTACCCCGAGGCCCGCTCGCTCGAAAAGGGCGCGTACGTCCTCTGGCAGAGCGGTTCCGGCAAGCCCGACATCCAGCTCCTCGCCTCCGGCTCCGAGGTCGAACTCGCCCTCGACGCCGCCAAGGAACTCGCCAAGGAAGCCAATGTGCGCGTCGTCAGCATGCCCTCGTGGGAACTCTTCGAGAAGCAGCCGCAGTCCTACAAGGACAAGGTGATCTGCCCCTCCTGCGCGAAGCGCCTCGGCATCGAGGCCGCCTGCTCCTTCGGCTGGGAACGCTACCTCGGCAATGCCGGCGAGATGATCTCGCTCGACACCTTCGGCGCCTCGGCCCCCTACAAGACCCTCGCCCAGCGCTACGGCTTCACGGTCGAGAATGTCCTCGCCCGCGCCCGCGCAATCCTCGCGAAGTAATCAATGCGGTTTTCTCATTGAGAATGTCGCGGCGCGGCAGGGCAAGCCATCCGACGAGACCTGCCGCGCCTTGACCGACAACGGCGACATACCTGACCAGCACGTCGTACCGTGCGTGACAGCAAGGGAGTCGCGGCGGATTGGCAAGCATGGGTTCTATTCATGCTGAAGGGCATCGAACAAACGGGAGATAATTGTCAATCTTGGACTGTTGGAGCGGGTTAAGCAATAATGCGGATGGCATGGTGCAAAAATCAAGGTGTGTCCCCGTTTCAACATCCACGTTTTAGCGGGGTGTATCACATTCGCGAAGGGTGCAGTTGAACACTTCGGCGAAGTGGCGCTTTACTGCCGACTTCACTTCATTCATGTCAACAGGATGGCCTAGCAAGCGCTGAAGGGATGTCACGCTCGCGTCATGGAGTCCGCAGGCGACGATGCCCTTGAAATCGTCGAGGTGTGTATTCACATTGAATGCGAAGCCATGACGGCTCACACAGTGCGAGACATGGATTCCAAGCGCGCAAAGCTTGCAGTTGCCGACCCACACGCCGCGGTTGCGGGCGTCGCGGTTGGCTATAACTCCAAAATCGGCGGCGGCGCGGATGATCGTCTCCTCGATTCCAGTAATGTAGTCGAGCACTCCTAGGCCCGCCTGGGGAAGATGCATGATAGGATAGCCCACCAACTGGCCGGGGCCATGGTATGTGACGTCGCCGCCACGGGTCGTCTGCACAAGCCCTATGCCCGCCGCGGCGCGCCGTTTTTCATCCCACAGCACGTTTCCGGGATTCGCGGAACGCCCCAGTGTGTAGATACGCGCATGCTCAAGGAGGAGGAGCGTATCCGAACGGCGGCCAGCGCGGCGGTCTTCGGCGATTTCCGCCTGCAAATCGAACGCCTGCTGGTAGTCGATATCGGAGCCGAGATCGCGCACCTCCACGATACGTGGCTGTTCGACAGGCTTGTCGGTGGAAGCTTCCATGTCGCTATTGGAGCGGACGGACCTTGAAGGCCATGTCGCGGGAAAGCGGCGGGATGTCGATGATCATGCGGCCGTTGGCGGAGCGCTGGTCATGTCGCTGGATGACCTTGCCTTCATTGGTGTCCCAGAACTCGACGCGGTATATGCCGTCAGTGCGTCCGGGGAGCGTGATCGTAAGTTCGTCCATCGGATTTTCAAGCGGCCTCCCATTGACCTGGAAACACTGGCGGATGAACACCCATCCAAGCGCGAGATTATCCGACGCCATGCAAATCGATCCGACCTGCGCATCGGGAACGACCTGCTCGTCTCCCCTCGTTATCTGGATCGCAGTCGCGACCATGTTCGTGTCGCGTCGATCGACATCTTCCATGAAACGCGCCACCGAAGTGTACATCGGATAGAACTCGGCCTCCTCGACGAGCTGCCACCACCAGAAGAGCGGCCCGCCCGCGAGCGGCGCACACGCCGCCGACCAAAGCGCGGCATGGAGCTCGCGGCGCAAGTGGCTCTCGCCGGCCGCCATCGGCGATCCGCCGAATTCGGTGATCATCACCGGCTTGCCAAAACGCTTGTTGAACTCGGCCGTAGCACGCACGAGATGGACGATGTGCAGTGGGTCGGGGGAGTTGTGGTAGGCATCGACAGCGCACACGTCGATCTGCGGAATCATGCAAAGCGCGGGATTCTGCGAGTTGAAGTCGCCCGAGACATGGGTGCTCACGATGTGCCTGTTTGGATCGTATTGGTGGAGCAGGTCGCCGACCATCACATGCCAATCGACGTAGCGCTGGTCGAAGTTCGCGCGCTGGTGCCCGTCGTTGCCGCAGAGGTTGCCTTCGCTCCAGAGCTCCCAGGCGTAGATCGAGGGCGACCATCCCCAGCGGGCCACGATGTAGCGGTTGATCTGGCGCTGGTACGCAAGCGCGCGCGGGTCGGAGAAGAAGTCCATCGCGCGATCGAGGAAACCACCCTTCGACTTGCAATACGGGCTATCCTGCCACTCCTGGTCGCACCACTCGCTCGCACGGCCGTGGTTGTTCAGGATGAGGTTCACGTGCATGTCGTACTGGCGCGCCCAGCCAAGAACTTCGTCGAGTTCCCAAGCATTGCCGAGGTTGTAGTCGCCAACGCCGTGATAGCCATTGATCACCGGCGACCATTCGATGCCGAGCGACCATGCGCACATCCATATCTCGACGAGGTTCTCGCCGGCCGCATGCATGTCGCGGATGTAGCGGTGATAGGCCTCGCTGCCTTCGGGATGGCGGAAGCGCCATGGGAACTGGTCGTCCATTCGCGTGTCGAAAGGCGAACGGATGTTGTGCCCGATCGGGAAGTAGTAGCGGCCATCGTCGAACTCGAGCTGACGCACGTCATTCGTGGAAACGCGGACAAAACGCGGCGCGCCGTCCGGCGCAGGTGTCGCGGTGAATTTCGCGGGGCCCCATTCGGTCTCTCCGCCTTCGTCGCTGAATACGAGGCGATAGCTGTATTCGCCGACCTCGCGGGGACAGAATCGAATGCGCCAATCCGGGCTGCCATCCGGCACAAGCTCGCCTCCCATTTCGTCGAGGAACCTGTAGTACGGCTCGTAGTAGAAGCCATCGACAGTGTTGGTCACGCCGGATGGGGATACTATCTCGGCGCGGAGCCATGCCTTCTCGTAGTTGAATGGATCGGTGTGGCGGTCTGTGATCTCCGCGATGACCTCGAAGCAATCCTGGCAAGGGACGATTCCGTGCGCCGTGTGAACCGAAAGGAATTGCGGGGGCGTGGCGAAACGGTTCGTGCATACATGGGTCACAGCCTGCGCAAAGGAACAGGCTCCGGTGTATGCGACATCGTCGGCAAAGATGCGGATGCCGACAGCGGATGGATCGAGGCGGAGGCGGTGATGCCATGCGCCGTGGTGACCATGCGGCTCCCATCCTTCGGCAAGAGGCGAAAGATCGAACTCCCAGCGGTTCGTGCCGGGCCCGAAGGATTGCTTCGAAAGCGTCTGGTACCAATGGTCGTCGCGATCCTTCAGGAACGCAAGGACCTGGAGATTCGTCGGCGCGTTGTCGGGCAGAATCGCCAGCCCGGAGATGGTATCGACATCCTGCCATTGTGCGGTCGAAGGATAGAAAAAGGCATCGACACGGCCAGGGAAGGAGATCGGCGAATCCATGGCGATGCGGAGGTCGGACTTCGCAGAGGACGGAGTCGGCCCGACCGCGAGCGGGCCATCCTGCGACGCCGCGGCGGAAAGCGCGAGCGACAGCAGTGAAACAATGAAGGTGAAAAAGTATTTTGGCATAAGCCGGAAATTAGCAAACATTGTGCCATTCCATGGCGCAATGGAAAAGTTCCGTCGGAGGTGACACCGCGAAGAATCTGTAGTATCATTCCACCATGCCTTCGGAAATCATACTCAAGAAAAATCGCGACTTTTCGGTATCGCGTCGTCACCCATGGATATTCTCCGGCGCTATCGACAGCGTTACCGGCGATCCAGCGCGTGGCGAAACCGTAATCGTATGCTCTTCGGGCGGCGAGCGCATCGGCTGTGGCGCATGGTCGCCCGATTCACAGATTACAGTGCGGATGTGGTCATGGAATGCCGGCGAAGCGATCGACGCCGCATTCTTCGATGCAAAGGTCGCGCGAGCGGTCAAGTCGCGCGAGGGCGTGGCGGCGCGGGCGCGCACAAATGCGGTGCGCCTGGTAAACGGCGAAGCCGACGGCCTTCCCGGAGTGATCGCGGACCGCTATGCCGATTTCATTGTCTGCCAGTTCACCTCCGCTGGCGCCGACGCCTGGAAGCGCCAGATCGTCGATTCGCTCATGAAGGCAAGTCCGTGCAAGGGCATCTACGAGCGGTCCGATGTCGATAGCCGCGCACACGAGGGACTCGATTCCGCCACCGGACTTCTCGCGGGCGAAGAACCGCCAGAGTTAATCGAAATCACCGAGAATGGCTGCAGATTCGAAGTAGATGTCCGAAACGGACACAAGACGGGATTCTATCTCGACCAGCGCGACAATCGCAGGATCGTCGCGGAAAATGCGGCCGGGCTCGATGTCCTGAACACCTTCTGCTATACGGGCGGATTCGGCATCGGCGCCGGCGTCGCAGGCGCCAGGAGCGTCACGCACATCGACCTTTCCGCGCCCGCGCTCGCGATTGCGCGCCGCAATGCGGAACTGAACGGGCTCGATGCGGATGCCAACGAATTCATCGAGGGCAACGCCTTCGATTTTCTGCGCAAGTTCCGCGACTCGCGCCGCACTTTCGACATGATCGTGCTCGATCCGCCGAAATTCGTCGATTCGAAGGGGCACCTCATGGCGGGATGCCGTGGGTACAAGGACATCAATCTTCTCGCGATGAAGCTGCTCCGTCCGGGTGGAATCCTCGCGACTTTCTCCTGCTCCGGAATCGTAACGCCGGACATCTTCCACAAGGTCGTGCAGGATGCCGCAGTTGATTCCGGCCGCGATGTGCAGGTTGTCCGACGCCTCCAGCAGGCGCCCGACCATCCGGAGGGGATCTCATTCCCCGAAGGCCTTTATCTCAAGGGCCTGCTCTGCCGCGTGTTTTAATCTCCAGCAACAACCAAGACAGCAAAGGAACGCAATGAAAGCAATCAACGCAATCGCGGCGGCGCTTGCCGCCTCAGTCGCACTTCCCGCCTTCGCAGGTTTCTCGATCGGCGGTTTCGGCGGCGTAATGGACACCGAGCTTCTCGGCGAAGGCACCTATTATGGCGGGCAGATCGAAGCGGGCGTCGAACCGATTTCGTTCATCATCCGCGGCGGTGTCGCCGATGACTTCGACGAGTTCTTCTACGACAAGATCGGATACAAGGGACCGAACCACTACGATCTCGACGAGTTTTGCATCCTGCCTCTCGAAGCCGGCGTGTTGTTGCGCCTTCCCGAAGGCATTCTTCCGCTTATTGGAATCTACGGTGGCGGCGGCGTAGGCTACTACTACATCCCGGCCATCGACATCTATTCACACCACCATCGCATCAGCGAGACCGATCCGGTCGATGACCTCGTCGGCTACTGGGCTTGCGCCGGCGTGGAACTCGATCTTTCGCCGGTCCATGTCTTCGCCGAAGCGAAGTACGTCGATGCGTGCGACGAGGTTGGCGTCGGCTGGGACGACCACCACTTCACATACGAGATCGACTTGACCGGCTGGACCTGCATCCTCGGCGTCCGCATCGGCTGGTGATCACGCGATTCCGTTTGCGCAATGGGAAACAGTGTCGCAGGCGGATCGAAGATGGAACGGGAGACAACAAGCTCATGATCATCCGTACAAAGGCTTATCCGCGCGCCGCGCTTATCGGCAATCCGTCAGATGGCTACTTCGGCAAGACGATAGCATTTACCTTCAGCGATTTCGCCGCGGAGGTCATGCTGTACGAAACGCCCGAACTGGAAATCCTGCCGACTCGACGCGACGAGTCGAAGTTCTCCAGCATCGCCGCCCTTGCCGACGATGTGCGTCTCTTCGGCTATTACGGCGGAATCCGTCTCCTCAAGTCCGCGATCAAGTGCTTCTACGAACATTGCAATTCGCAGGGCATCCAGCTCCACGACCGGAACTTCACGATCCGCTACGATTCGACGATTCCAGGGCTTGTCGGCCTGGCCGGCTCCAGCGCCATCATCACCGCCTGCATGCGGGCGCTGATGGCTTTCTACGGAGTCCAGATCCCGCTCCCGCAGCTTGCGAACCTCATCCGCGCGGTCGAAAATCGCGAACTCGGGATTTCCGCCGGATTGCAGGACCGCGTGGCGCAGGTCTATCAGGGCCTTGTTTACATGGACTTCGACAAGGAACTGATGGATCGCCAGGGATATGGCGGCTACGAACGCCTCGATCCTTCCCTCCTGCCGCCGATCTACATCGCGTACCGCACGGATCTTTCCGAGGGTTCCGAGGTCTTCCACAACTCAATCCGCGAACGTTTCGAGAACGGCGATGAAACTGTCGTCGGCGCAATGCGGGAATGGGCGGATCTCACGGTCGAGGCGCGCCGCTGCCTCGAAGCTGGCAAACCGCGCGAGCTGTCACGTCTGATGGATCGTAACTTCGACCTCCGCGCAAGCCTCTACAGGCTCAGCGAAGGCAACCTCAGGATGGTCGAGGCGGCGCGCTCCGTGGGCGCCAGCGCGAAGTTCTCCGGCTCCGGCGGCGCGATTGTCGGCACCTTCGAGGATGACGCCATGTTCGCGAAACTCGAGAAGGTTTTCGCGAAACAGAGCGTGAAGGTGTTGCGCCCGACGCTTGTCTAGACGCCCGCAAGATTGCGAAAAGGAGTTTGCCACGATGATCACCAAAGCCGTAATTCCCGCCGCCGGTTTCGGCACGCGCTTCCTCCCGGCCACAAAGTCGCAGCCAAAGGAAATGCTGCCGATTGTTGACAAGCCTGTAATCCAGTATGTCGTCGAAGAGGCTGTCGCCTCGGGCATCACGGATATCCTCATGGTGATCGGACGCGGCAAGCGCGCTATCGAAGAGCACTTCGACCGCAGCTTCGAGCTTGAAATCGAGCTTGAAGCGAAGAAGAAGCTGGCCGAGCTCGAAATCGTCCGCAAGATATCGAATCTCGCGAACATCCACTTCGTCTGGCAGAAGCAGATGCTCGGCCTTGGCGACGCCATCCGCTGCGCGCGCCAGCATGTCGGCGACGATGCTTTCGCCGTGCTCCTTGGCGACACCCTGATGCAGGGAGAGCGCCCGGCGACAGCGCAGCTCATCGACGTTTACAATCGCTATGGCGAATCTGTGATCGCGCTCGAGGAAGTCCCGATGGAGCGTGTGAGCCGCTATGGCGTTGCCGACGCCACTTGCATCGAAGGCCGCAACTATCTCATCAGGGACATGGTCGAAAAGCCCGCGCCGGAAGAGGCGCCTTCGAACCTCGTCGTCGCGAGCCGCTACATCCTGACGCCCGACGTTTTCAAGCATCTCGACGCGGTTCCGCCGGGAAAGAACGGTGAAATCCAGCTGACCGACGCATTGCGCCGCCAAGTGCGCGAACGCGCGATCTACGGCTGCCGTGTCGAATCGACGCGACACGATGCCGGCAATCCACTTGGATTCCTCAAGACAAACGTCCTGTATGCCTTGGAACGTCCCGATCTCCGCGAGAAATTCGGAGACTTCATCCTCGCCCAAGCCGAGGAAATCAAGCGCCATCGCTAGTTGCGGACATACTCAAGGTTTGACTGGGGACGGACTATTCATGCGATCCCGGAGCAATTTGCAGTCCCAACCCCCTTGACATATTTGGATGTCACCACCATAATGGCTGTGTTTTTTGGTAGTCCACTGCCGATTGACAATGTTCTTTACCATAGGCGGGAAGTCCATCTTTCCGCTGCCGAGCCA
>JAZQOE010000007.1:0-19005 GCA_045627705.1 Kiritimatiellia bacterium
TCCATTTCGCGGCGCGCCGTTTTTTTTTAAGGGATGTCCTACGGACTACTTCTTCGCGCGGGCGGCCTTGATGGCGGCGTGAGCCGCGGCCACGCGGGCGATCGGCACGCGGAAAGGCGAGCATGAGACGTATGTGAGGCCCTGCTTGAAGCAGAACTCGACAGAGGCTGGATCGCCTCCCTGTTCGCCGCAGATTCCGATCTTCAGGCCAGGACGGGTCTTGCGGCCCTTCGTGGCGGCGATCTCGATGAGCGAGCCAACACCGGACTGGTCGATCGTCTGGAAGGGATCGGCGTCGATGATGCGCTTCTCAAGATAGTCCTTCATGAATGCGCCGGTATCGTCGCGGCTGAAACCGAAGGTCATCTGGGTGAGGTCGTTCGTACCGAAGGAGAAGAACTCGGCTTCGGCGGCCATGCGGTCCGCGAGAAGCGCGGCGCGCGGGATTTCGATCATCGTGCCGACATGGTACTCGAAGGTGATGCCAAAGCGCGCGGAGACCTCTGCGTAAACCGCTTCCACGATGCGCTTCGTGTAGGCGATTTCGCGGCCGTCGCATGTGACGGGGACCATGATTTCGGGCTTCGTGGCCTTGCCGGCCTTGATCAGTTCGGCCGCGGCCTCGAAGATCGCCTTGACCTGCGTCTCGGTGATTTCGGGATAGGTCACGCCGAGGCGGACGCCACGGTGGCCCATCATCGGGTTCGATTCCTTGAGGGCGTCGCCGCGCTTTTCAATCTCCTTGAGATCGACTCCGAGCTCGCGGGCGAGCTCTTCGCGGTGGCCTTCGGAGTGCGGGACGAACTCATGCAGCGGCGGATCGAGCAGGCGGATCGTCACGGGCAGGCCCTCCATGACTTCGAGGGTCGCCTTGATGTCTCGCTTCATGAACGGGAAGAGCTCGTCGAGGACAGCCTTGCGCTCGGTAACCGAACCGGAGAGGATCATCTTGCGGAGGAGCTTGAGCGGCTCGTCGGAATTCTTGCCGTAGAACATGTGCTCGGTGCGGAAGAGGCCGATGCCCTCGGCGCCGAACGAACGGGCCTGGCGGGCGTCGTCGGGATTATCCGCGTTGGTGCGGACGCCCATGGTGCGGTACTTGTCCACAAGCGCCATGTAGCGCTGGAAGCGGGGATTCTCGCTGGCGTCGATCATATCCTGGCGACCGGCGTAGGCGTGGCCCTTGGTACCATTGACAGTGATGAAGTCGCCGCCCTTGAAGGTGAGGCCGCCGGCGGAAACCGTGCGGGCGTTCATGTCGATCTTGAGCTCGCCGGCGCCGACCACGCAGCACTTGCCCCAGCCGCGGGCCACGAGGGCCGCGTGGGAGGTCATGCCGCCGCGGGCGGTAAGGATGCCGGTTGCCGCGCGCATGCCCTCGACGTCTTCGGGGTTGGTCTCTTCGCGGCAGAGGATGCAGGGCTGCTTGGCGAGGAAGGAGGCGACTGCCTCTTCGGCGGTGAATACGATCGCGCCGCACGCGGCGCCGGGACCGGCAGGAAGGCCCTTGACGAAGGGCTTGAGCGTCTTTTCGACCTTGGGATCGAGAATCGGGTGGAGGAGTTCGTCGAGCTGCGCGGGCTCGAGGCGCATCACGGCCTCCTGCTCGTCGATCATGCCTTCGTCGAGCATGTCCATAGCCATGTTGAGGGCGGCGGTGCCGGTGCGCTTGCCGACGCGGCACTGAAGCATGTAGAGCTTGCCTTCCTGGATGGTGAACTCGATATCGAGCATGTCGTGGTAGTTCTTCTCGAGAGTCTCGCGGATGCCGACAAGCTGCTTGTAGGTGTCGGGCATGAGCGTCTGCATCGAGGGCATGTGCTCGTTCTGCGCGTTCTTCGTATCGTCGTTCAGCGGATTGGGCGTGCGGATGCCGGCCACGACGTCTTCGCCCTGCGCATTGATGAGCCACTCGCCGTAGAAGGCGTTCTCGCCGGTGGCGGGGTTGCGGGTGAAGGCCACGCCGGTGGCGGAGGTGTCGCCCATGTTGCCGAAGACCATGGCCTGGACGTTGCAGGCCGTGCCCCAATCGTCGGGGATGCCTTCGATGCGGCGGTAGGAGACTGCCTTCTTGCCGTTCCAGGACTTGAAGACGGCGCCGATGCCGCCCCAAAGCTGCTGCATGGGGTCATCGGGGAAATCGACGCCGAGCTCGCTGCGGACGCGGCGCTTGAAGGCCTCGGCGAGTTCCTTGAGGTTGTCGGCCGTGAGCTCGGTGTCGCTCTCGTAGCCCTTCATGTGCTTGTACTCGTCGAGCGCGACGTCGAGGAGGCGGCGGATGCCGACGCCCTGGGCGGGCTCGCGGCCTTCGGCCTTCTCCATCACCACATCGGCGTACATCATGATGAGACGGCGGTAGGAGTCCCACACGAAACGGGGGTTCTTCGTCTTCTCGATCATGCCGGGGATCGTCGATGAGGCGAGGCCGACATTGAGGACGGTATCCATCATGCCGGGCATGGACTTGCGGGCGCCGGAGCGGCAGGAGACGAGAAGCGGGTTCTTGGGATCGCCGTACTTCATGCCCATCGTGGCCTCGGTCTTGGCCAGGGCGGCGAGGACCTGCTCGCCGAGTTCGGCAGGGAACTCACCATTATTTGCGAAGTAGGCGGTGCAGCATTCGGTGGTAACCGTGAAACCGGCCGGGACTGGAAGGCCGAGGTTGCTCATTTCGGCGAGGTTTGCGCCCTTGCCACCGAGGAGATCCTTCATGGAGGCATCGCCTTCAGAGTGGCCGCCACCGAAAGAATAGACGTACTTGGTCATGATGTGAATTCCCTTTGTTTGGGGTTTTATCGCTTCTTTGCTTCTGCCTTGTGTGGTTCAGTTTTGAAGTCGGCAGATTCTACCCCCTTGCGCAAGGAGTGTCAATTAGTCAAATTTCGCCATGATTTTGATGGTTGCCGAATACCCGCCGCCGCGACTGTCGATTGCAAGCAAGGTGGAAGGATGGTATCATTGCGCCTGCTTTTAGGTTTCCTATTCTTCGCATTACAACCTGAGGATTTGACAACCATGCGCCGTTCAGAAATCAACGCAATCATCCAGGATAGCCTGGAGTTCCTACGCTCGCGCAAGTTCATGCTGCCCCCGTTCGCATTCTGGACCCCCGGCCAGTGGGCCAAGGCCGCTCCCGAATGTGCTTCGATCGTGGCGGAATCGCTTGGCTGGGATATCACCGATTTCGGCAGCGGCGACTTCCACAAGGTCGGCCTGTTCCTCTTCACTCTTCGCAATGGCACGATCAACCAGAAGCTCGCGAAGGACAACGGCAAGGTCTATGCCGAGAAGATCATGATCGTGGATGAAAACCAGGTCACGCCCACGCACTACCACGATTTCAAGTCGGAAGATATCATCAACCGCGGCGGCGGCGTGCTTTGCGTCCGCCTCTGGAACGCGGCTCCAGACGGCAAGAACCTGGCCGATACCGAAGTCGAAGTCTATGTCGATAGCATCCTTCGCCGTATCCCGGCCGGTTCCACGATCCGCATCGAGCCAGGTTCGTCGGTCTGCCTCACCCCGCATCTCTACCACACATTCTGGGGCGAAGAGGGCAAGGGCCGCCTGCTCGTCGGCGAAGTGTCGCGCGTGAACGACGACGCCACCGACAACTATTTCCTCGAACCCGTCGGGCGCTTCCCGGCAGTCGAGGAGGATGTCGCGCCCGTCCATCTGCTTTGCTCCGACTACGCGAAGTTCACGCCGTTCACGGTCTGAACGGACAGACGCGGAAAAACGGCGCGCCGTTTTTTTCCAACGATGGAATCCAACCAAATGGCAGAAACCAATAGCGATGCGGCATTGAACGTGCGTCCCGCCGAACTCGGCGACGCCGCGGGCATCTACGGCCTGATAAAGTCGTACCCCGACGAACTGATCGCACGCTCGATCTCCAACATCGTCCAGAATATCGACCGCTTCGTGATTTGCGAGGACGGCGCAAGGCTTGTCGGCTGCGCCTCCTGGAGCATCCTGCCGGAAGTCGGGTATCCCGACCGCGCATCCGTCGAGCTGCAGTCGGTGGCCGTCGATCGCTCCCGCTGCCATTCCGGAATCGGCGGCAGGCTGGTCCGCGCGATTCTCGAGCGCATCCGTCCGTTCAAGCCCGCGCAGGCGATCGTACTCACCGTCTCCCCGGAATTCTTCCGCAAGCTCGGCTTCTCCGAAGTGCCGAAGACGCAGCTGATGCACAAGATCTACACGGGCTGCGTAAACTGCATGAAGCATTCGAATCCGTTTACCTGCCCCGAAACCGCGATGGCCCTCGACCTTTGCGCCAATGGCGGACACCACAAATGACACCCGAAGAACTCAAATCCTACCTTTCCGAGCGCCGCGCCCTGATCGAGTCCCGCCTACAGGAAGCCCTACCCGGAGATTCCACGCGCCCAGCCAGCCTTTGGTCCGCGATGCGCCACGCCGTGCTCGTCGGCGGCAAGCGAGTCCGCCCGATCCTTTGCCTCGCCGCCGCCGAGGCCGCCGGTGGTTCGGCTTCCGACGCCCTGCCCGCCGCGCTCGCGATCGAATTGCTGCATTCCTATACGCTCGTACACGATGACCTGCCATGCATGGACAACGATTTGCTGCGGCGCGGACAGCCCACAGTGCATGCGAAATTCGGCGAGACGGTTGCCCTTCTCGCGGGCGATTCGCTTCAGGGCCTCGCCTTCCGCGTGTTGGCGACGACCTCCGCCCCTCGCGCCGACATCCCCGCGATGGTGCGCGAACTGGGGCGCGCCGCAGTCGATGTAGTGGCAGGCCAGGTCGAGGACCTCGCGTTCGCCGGCAAGGCCGATCCCGAAACGATTGACTTCGTCCACAAGAACAAGACCGGCGCCCTCTTCCGCGCCTCGATCCGCATGGGCGCCCTCGCCGTCGGCGCCGATGCCGCCGCGCTTTCCGCCCTTACCGAATACGCCGAAAACACCGGCGCCGCCTTCCAGATCATCGACGACCTTCTCGATGCCGATGAACCGCGCGAAGGCGAAGATGCCGAACTCACATGCCTTTCGATCTGGACTCCGGACGAAGCGCGCGCCCACGCGGCGCGCCGCACGGCGGCCGCGATTTCGGCGCTCGCCGGACTCCCTGGTCCGACGGAACCGCTTTCCGCCCTCGCCGATCGCATGCTCTCCCGCGTGGTCTGATTCGCCGGATTCCAAGAAGCCACCTGGCACGAACAGCAAAAGAAAACCATGAAGATCAGCGCATTCACCTTCCTCCGCAACGCCCGTCAACTCGGATATCCCTTCATCGAATCCATCAAGTCCGCGCTTCCGCTCGTCGATGAATTCGTGATCGCCGTCGGCGCATCGCAGGACGACACCCTGGAAAGCGTGCGCGCGATCGGTTCGCCGAAGATCAAGATCATCGAGACGAACTGGAATGAAAAGATGTCCGGCGCCGGACGCATCAAGGGCTTTGTTTACGGACAGCAGAAGACGATCGCGCTCTTCAACTGCACAGGCGACTGGGCGATGTACCTCGAGGGTGACGAACTGATCCACGAAGACGACATCCCGCGCATCCGCGCCTCGATGGAGCGCAACCTCAACAACCCCAAGGTCGAGGCGCTATACTTCAACTATGTCCACTTCTACGGCAACGGCGGAACGCGCGTGGACTGCCCAGGCTGGTACCGCCGCGAAATCCGCGTCGTGCGCAACACGATTCCGCTCTGGGGACCGAAGGGACTCTTCTTCCTCGTTCCCGTGACCTACAAGCGCAGCCGCTATCCGCGCGCGGCGTTTGCGGATGCGACGATCTACCACTATGGCTGGGTCCGCTCCGAAGAGCAGTTTAACACGAAGAGCAAGCAGATTGAAAAGCTCTGGAATCGCTCCGCCCGCGAATATCATTTCGACGAAGTTGACGCGCGCATCCTGAAGCCGTTCGAGGGGACTCATCCCGCCGCGATCAAGGAATGGCTGCCACCCTACAATGGCCTCTACAAGACCAATCCCAACCACAAGCCCACAAAGCGCGAACGCCACTGGCACCTTCTCGGCATCATCGAGAAGATTCTTCATCATGACTTCTCGCGCCGCCATTTCATCTACGCGGACTAGCTTCCACGTCTGGTAAAAACGGGGACACACCCCGGAAAAACGGGGGACAGACCCTGTTTTTAGTGGGCGCCGTTTTCTGAAATGGCGTCGCGGAGGCCTTCGCCGACAAGCACGGCGAGGATCATCACGATAAAGAGCGCAAGCGAAGGATAGAGAGTAAGCCACCAGGCCCATCGGCAGGATTGCGCCTGCATCAGAAGTTCGCCCCAGGAGGGCGTAAGCGGAGGTAATCCAAACCCCAGATAGTCAAGGGCAGTGAGGGATGCAATCGCCCCGACAAGATTGAATGGCAAGAGCGTAATCACTGGCGTGAGGGCATTCGGCAGGATATGCCGGAAGATGATCCTTGCCGGGGACAGGCCCTGACAGCGCGCGGCATCCACGAACGGACGGCCACGCAAACGAAGGAATTCGGCTCGCATGTAGTACGAGATTCCAATCCAGTTGAAAAGTCCGTAGCATAGCAACAACAGACCGAAGCCACGGCCGAGTACCGCTCCAACCAGAATCATCACGTAAAGGAATGGAAGCGCACTCCAGATCTCAATTCCACGCTGGCATGCGATATCGACCCATCCTCCAAAGTACCCTTGGATCGCGCCGAATACGCATCCAAGAAGCATCGCCCAGACAACCAGTAGCAACCCAAAGAGCAGCGCGGTACGCATTCCGTACATCACGCGCGCAAAGACATCGCGCCCTGCGGCATCGACGCCCATCGGGTGTCCGGGCACGGGGCGATGTGGCCATGTCACTTCCGGGCGGGTACCGACGACATCCGCGATCGCGCCATTCCATTCGATGGTTTCGCCCTGAATTTCTTCGCCCGATTCCACTCTCTGGGCAATTGAGAGAAGAGTGTCTCGCATTTCGGGCGCAAGGCGCTTTGCGGCGCGTGCTGATGCGAAGTCGAGCATGTTTTTATCGCGCAGGAATTCGAATGTCGCTGACGCTGTCGCCGGCGAATCCGATTGCCTCATCGTCACGCGCACGGTCGCAGGTGCGCGCGCCCGCGATTCGAATTCCGTGAATGTCGCGAGCGCAATCAAACCCGTCGCTCGGTTTGTCACACACGTCGCAAGCGCTGGCGCCGCTTCGTTGGCAAAGCGCAATGCCATTGCAGATGAGAAATCATCTCCAACTTCCCAGCGGTTTGTGAAAGCTACACCCGTCGCGAGTGATCCGGAATCGCCATCTTCGAAAGAGGCAAGGTTTTCCGGGCGCGATATCCGGCCGTCCGCGGAAAGATTGAAGCGGCCCACGGCTACGCGCGGCCGTACCGATATGCGAACCGGACGATAGTGCTCGAACTCCTCGAGTCCCAGGACGGCGCGTGGCGATGTCCTGCAGACGAACTGTGGGACAAGCGAGATGATGAACAGGAAAACAAGCACGATCGCCGAGCAAAACGCCCGGCGATTGCGCTTGAAACGCAAAAGCCGTTTTCGCGTGAGCGGACTAAAGTTCAGACTAAGTTTCCTTTGCCGATCCGAATAAAACTCTTCTTCAGTTCATTGAAGTGGAATCAGCGTAGCAAGAAGATCGGACTCGTGGCAACCCATATCGACGTTTCGGCCCTTGCGGCGGAATATATTGCTTAAGGGGACAGCAACTAGATTTCCCCACAGAGATTTTGAAGGCATTCGTTCCAACCGGTTGCTGTCATGTGGTCTGGACTTGAGTGCTACAGGGATCATGAAGGGATTCATTCTCGCAGGAACGTTGGCACTGGGACTTGTCGCGGTCGCGCAAGCACAGGAAGCGACGATAAGCCAAGCCGTCGCCAAGCCAGAAGCAGCGATTCGAACAAACTTGCGGGCGCCGGATCGTTGTTACCGACGAATCGCACGGTTGAGACGATTGGCGAGTTCCCGAATGCGGTCCGGCTTTACCGGCGGCTGCTCGCTGACGCCCCGGATCATTCGGTGGTCATCTGCTCGGCCGGATTGAAGTGGACGAACACGGCAGGACGACATTCATCTCCGATCCGTCTGGCGACCGTTGCTACCAGATTGCGTCGGACATGAATGCAAGCGCGGTGATGGAACGGCTCAGGGGGATTTTCCGCCCCGGCGGGTACGCTGAATAAATACTTCAATGGATTATCATAAATATATGGAAATCGGCGTACTGCGTTAGATTGCGGCGCGCCGCTTTTTTAAGGTATGTCAAAAACCGATACGGGGGAATGTCGGATTGGCCGGGAGGGCACAAAGTGTCGCCGCGAGAAGCCTGATGGAGTTCTCGACGTCGGAAAGGCTCAACACTTCGACGGGGCTGTGCATATAGCGCAGCGGGATGGAAATCAAGCCGGCCGGACAACCGCCATGCTGGAGACGCAGCGCCCAGGCGTTGGTGCTGCTGCCGCGATTGCGGACCTGTCGCTGGACGTCGATCGAAAGCACCTTGGCGGAATCCTCGATCAAAGTCCGGAGTCCCTGGTCGTATGTCGGCCCAAAGCAGACGATCGGACCCTTGCCAACGCGCACATCGCCGACCTGGCGCTTGTCGTTGCCGGGAGTGTCCGACGCGAATCCGACATCGACGCAAATGCCGACATGCGGATGGATGTCGAAGGCCGCAGTTGAGCCGCCGACAAGGCCGACTTCTTCCTGGACACTCGCGACCATGTGTACCGCGACGTTGAGCTTTTCGCCGGCGACAGCGCGCAATGTCTCGGCGATGACAAATGCGCCGACGCGGTTGTCGAAGCCACGGCACGAAACGCGGTCGCCGCAGAGTTTGCGCCAGCCAGTATCGATTACAGCAGGGGCGCCTAACTCAACGGCTTCCTCGGCCTCCGCGCGGGAGGAAGCGCCGATATCGACAGTGAGATCCGTTATGTCTTTAGGCGCGACATTATCCTTTTCGGAAGCGCTCATCAAATGTGGCGGGCGAACGCCGAAGACACCGTTTACGCGCTTGCCGCCGCGGCCCTGGATGATGATGCGTTCGCCGGCGAGAAGCGGGACTGTGACACCTCCAACGGTTGTCATCACAAGCATTCCGCTATCGTCGATATACTGCACCATGAAACCGATTTCATCGCAATGTCCCTCGATCATCACCCGCGTTGCGGCAGATGAATTGGTCGTGGCGATAAGATTGCCGTGGCGATCGAAGTAAACGGTGTCGGCAATCGGGCGCAGGTGGTCGGCAAGAAGCTTCTGGCCATCGAGTTCCCAACCAGATGGAGTCGGAAGCGCGAGGAGCTTTTGGAGAAGTTCGAAATCGGGTTGTTCGAAATTCATGGCGCGACCTCCAGATCAACCGTTGCATAGTTCGGTTGCGAGAGCCTCGAGCTCGGCGGTGCTTGCGGCATCGAGCGCCGACTTGATGTGGACCGTGGTCGCGGCGAAGCGGATATCCTTCGACTTTTCGAACATGCCCATCATAATGCGCGCGGCGGCGGGAGCCCAAGTGCCGTTTTCGATGAAGGCGACAAGACGGTTCTGGAAGTTGCGCTCGGTGAGGTGGGCGATGAAGGTGCGCATGAACGGGAAAATGTCGGCATTGTAGGTTGTCGTCGCGAAGACGATCTTGCCATAGCGGAAGGCGTCCTCGACAGCCTCGGCCATGTCATCGCGGGCGAGATCGAAGAGACTCACCTTCGGGCATCCCTTCGACTCAAGCATGTCGGCGAGTTTTTGGACGGCGGCCCTGGTGTGTCCGTAAACCGAAGTGTAGGCGATCACGACTCCATCGCTTTCGGGACGATATGAACTCCAGGTATCGTATTGCGCAATCGCATGCGCGATGGCCTCGCCCTGCAGGACTGGGCCATGGAGCGGGCAGACGGTAGCGATATCAAGCGTCGCGGCCTTCTTGAGCAGAGCCTGGACCTGGGCGCCGAATTTGCCGACAATGCCGATGAAATAGCGGCGGGCCTCGCAATCCCAGGGCTGGTCAACATCAAGGGCGCCGAATTTGCCAAAGCCGTCGGCGGAAAAGAGAACCTTGTCGGCGGCATCGTAAGTGACCATCACTTCCGGCCAGTGGACCATCGGCGCCGACACGAAAGCAAGCGTATGGCGGCCAAGCGCGAGGGTGTCGCCCTCCTTCACGACAATGCGGCGGTCTTCCCACTGCTTCCCGAAGAAGTTCTGCATCATTCGGAAGGCCTGGGCGGAAGAGACGATCTTCGCTTCGGGAAAGCGCTCCATGAAAGCGGCGATGTTCGCGGAGTGGTCTGGCTCCATGTGCTGTACGACCAGGAAATCTGGCTTGCTGTCGCCGATGACGGCGCCAAGATTCGTCAGCCACGCTTCGAGGAAACGGGCATCGACGGTATCCATTACCGCGATCTTCCCATCGACGATCACGTAGGAATTGTATGCCATGCCATCGGGCACCATGTACTGGCCTTCGAAGAGATCGATATCGTGATCGTTGACGCCGATGTAGGCGATATCGGAAGAAATCCGAGTGTTCATGCGAGGTTCTCCAAACAAAAAAAGCGCGATGGCGCGGGGCCATCGCGCGGTTGAGGGGGAAAAGATCAGTTGGCTGGCGCGTAGCCGTTGGGATGGGCCTTGTGCCACTTCCATGCGGACTCGACAATCTGATCGATCTGCGTGAAGCGGGGAGACCAGCCGAGTTCCGTGCGTGCGCGGCCAACGCCCGCAACGAGGCGGGCGGGGTCGCCGGCGCGGCGGGCGCCCATCACGGCCTTGATTGGGTCGCCTGTGATGCGCCGGGCGGACTCGATGACCTCGAGGACCGAGAATCCGTTTCCTATGCCGAGGTTGTAGGCGCCCTGGCCGTGCTGTTCGAGGGCGCGCAGGTGGGCGTCGCCGAGGTCGAGCACGTGCACATAGTCGCGGAGGCAGGATCCGTCGGGTGTGTCGTAATCGGTGCCGAAGACGGTGACATGGTCGCTCTGGCCGAGCGCGACGCGCAGGACGAGCGGAATCAGGTGCGTCTCGATGGCGTGGGCTTCGCCGAGCGTATCGGTAGCACCGCAGGCGTTGAAGTAGCGGAGGGCGGCCCAATTGAGGCCGTGTATTTCGCCATACCAGCGGAGCATCTGCTCGATCATGAGCTTCGATTCGCCGTATGGATTCGTCGGATGCTGGGGCGTGCCTTCGACGATTGTCGGCGTCGGGGGCTGTCCAAAAGTGGCGCAGGACGACGAGAATACGATCTGGCCTACGCCGGCGAGACGCATTGCCTCGAGGAGGTTGAAGGTGCCGACCACGTTGTTCTGGAAATAGCGTTCGGGATGCTGCATCGATTCGCCGACAAGGGCGTATGCGGCGAAGTGCATCACTGCGTCCGGGCGAACCTTGGCGACGGCGTCGCGAATCTGTTCCGGATTGCGGAGATCGCCGATGATCAACGGGACATCGGCTGGAAGCGCCTCGCGGTGCCCGCACTCAAGATTGTCGAATACCGCGACATCATGCCCGGAAGCACGAAGCATGGAGACAACCACGCTTCCGATATAGCCGGCGCCGCCTGTGACAAATACCTTCATTAAAAGCCTCGCTACGTGAAATCGGGGAAAGAATCAAACTTCGTCGTCGACATCCAGTACGCTTTGGTTCTGCGAGGGAGCTGGCGTGGCGGGTGTCTGCGGCTCGCTATCATTGGCGGCATGCGTGTTTGACGCCGTGGAGGAATCATGGATCCGGACCGAGCCGGAATCCGACGTATCGATATGCTCCGACGCGCTCGAATAGTAGCGGCCATACTTGCCGTACCTCCCATAGCGATAGCCGTACGAGTAACCATAGGAAGCGTAGTCGTAGTTGCTGACATACGCGCCACGGCCGAAATCGACATCGTTCACGACTACGCCAAGGACTCGCGAACCGGCTTCGGTGAAGCGGCGGAGCGCATGGCGGATCGCCAAGAAGCGGCTGCGATCTGGACGGCAGATGAGAATCACCGACCCGACAAGCGTACCGAGAACAATCGAGTCGCTTACGAGACCGAAAGGCGGTGAGTCGATGACCACGCGGTCATAGTTATCGCAAGCCCATTTTACGAAATCGACGACAATCGATGAACCGAGAAGGTCGGACGGGCTGATCTTGCTCGACGAGCGCGAAGTGACGATATCGAGATTCGCTGTGCCCGATGGAATGGGGAGCGAGGGAAACTTCGACTTGTCGCCATCGTACAGGGTGTGGAGAAGACTCGCGGGATGGTTCTCGCGCAAACCGAAGATTCGGGCCAGACGCGGACGGCGCATATCGAAGTCGATAAGGAGCGTCTTCCTGCCGGCAAGCGCAGATGCGGCGGCGATGTTGCAGGACGTGATTGTCTTGCCTTCAGCCGGCTGGGTCGAAACGACCAGCACCGACTTGGTTAGGTTGCGATAACGCGGGGAATCAAGCAGGCTTCGCAAACCGGCGAAGGCTTCCGCGACACGACTGAATCGACGTGCGACAGACATCTGCGCGAGTATTTCGCGCTTTGCATGCGGGACATGCGGAATAAGCGCAAGCACCTTCGTGTTCATGTGCTCTTCGATATCGGAGGTGCCTGTGATGCGATCCTCGAAACGATCGATGATCAAGATAAAGAGGAATCCGAGTATAAAGCCTGCAATCGGGCCAGCGGAGAATGCGACCGAGGCCTTGGGGCTGATCGGGGTTGTCGGGAGGATAGCCTGATTTACAACAGTCGTCGTAGTCGCCGACTGGTCGATAGCGAGCTGCGCCTCTTCCTCGCGGCGGAGAAGACTGTTATAGATTGTCTCATTCACGCCGCAATCGCGCTGCAGCTGCTCGAACTGCATACGCGCGCTCACGATCTGCACTTCAAGCGCCGAACTTTCAGCCTCGTTCTGTTCCTTCTTGAGTCGAAGCGCGGCAATTTGCTGCCTTAGCAGCTTGAGATTCGCCTCTGCTGTTTCGCGGGCGCGGCCGACGGCATCTGAATACTGACGCTGCGCAACAGCGAGAACTGCATCCTTTTCGATCACGTCAGGATGCTTTGCAGTATAACGGCGCAGAAGCGCGTCGCGTTCCGCCATGACATTCTGCAGATGCTTTTGCGCATCGGCTATTTCTTCAGAACGCGGTACGCTCTCGGGAAGCGAACTCGCCTTCTCGGGATCCTTCGCGGCCTCATCAAGGATTGACAGGATTTCGATACCCTTGGTCTCTCCGCTTTCCATCGTGGCGAGACTGCTGTTCATCTGCATGAGGATGCTTTCGATCGTACGCTTCTGGCTTTCCATCACATCGATCTTGTTGGCAACACGGAAATCAAGGGCTGCCTGATCGGCCTCCTCGATACTGCGGCGGCGGGCCTCGCGGGTTGCCTTCAGGTAGGAGACCGCCTCATCCGCGGCAGATCGGTTTTGCTCGAGGGCGAACTTTTCCGCAGTCAACGAATAGGCATTGGCGATCGCCTGCGCGACCTCCGGCTTCGTGTGGGTCGCGCTGATGTCAATGAGGCGCGTATTGCGGCGGGGACTCATGGTTACGCTCGAAAAGAGCAGCATGTACATTTCCTCGTCGGAAAGCCCGAGATTCGGGAAGTCGGCGCGGACACGCTCCGCCACCATGTCGATCACCGCCCGGGAGCGCAGCTTGACCAGACGGGTGTTGAGGATTTCATCTGCCGATCCTTCCGTTTCATTGTAAACGGCAGTGGCACGATAGGCCTGTTTCGGACGAACCATCATTTCGACCGTAGCCGTGGCACGGTAAACAACCGGCGCCGTCTTGTAATAGGCGAAACCGCAGGCCAGACCGAGCAGGATTGAAACGAGGAGCGTCGGCCATTTCTGCATCATCACGCGCAGGATGCGCTGGATGGACAGCGTTCCCAGCATGGAATCGTCATTGTTGCTATTGCCGCCGCCCTCGCCGCCACCGCCATAGTATGCCGCGCCATACGTGCCGTTGCCATAAGCGTCTCCACCATACGCGGCGGCACCATACGTGGCGCCGCCACCGGAAACATAGTAGTATGCCGGGCCACGTCCATAATAGTATGCGGCATCGTGATTGGAGTGGCCGCCTTCTGACGTTTCGGATAACTTCTTTTCTTCTTTATCGCTCATGGCATTGACCGTGTAAATCCGTGTTTTTTGACTGTCGCCTCAAGCCGTTAGGCCATCTGTGCCGATTTTCCAGCGTCTGCCGACGCCGAATCACCGCGATCAACATTCTCCGCCTGCTCTCCATGCGAATGATGGTGGTGGTGATGGTGGTGACGAGAACCCTCATCGCCAGATATCACCGCGTCTGCGGAAACCTTGTCAACATTGTCCTTTGACCTTGGCAACATCGCCGGCATTACGGCAAGGCAGATGAACCACAGCGTTATGACCGCCGGAGAACGGAATGGCAGGTCAATCAAACTGTGGACGACAACCGACATTGTTCCAATTGCCATGAACCAGACAAGCGGCGAAACACGGAAGACAAAGGCGCGGTCGCCATCCGTCCGGTCTGCGGCGGTCGCATCGACGGGTGTCATCGCAAAACGGATAAAGCGGTACCAAGTCGGAATGAGCAATACGACGATCGTGCCAAGAAGCAGGCTTATCCCAATGACGCCATGCTCGCAAAGATATTGCATGAAATCATTGTGGACATTCGCGCGGCCCGCGGAGCGGAGATTCTTCCACTGCGACTGATCGACATACAGGCCGGCATACCGACGGAAACCCCAGCCGCCCACGCCAGTCCACGGATGATCCTTCCAGATATCAGCGGCTATTCCAGAAAGGAACTTGCGGTCGCCACTAAACGGATTCTCGATTTCAACCTTTGACTTGCCGGAGTCATCAGCCCTCGACGCCCCATCCTTCGCAGCGGCCTGGCTGGTTTTAGAAGCGCCTTCAACCTTCACTACACGCGCCTTCTGCCCAGCATGGAAGATAGTTCCAATCTCGCGACGTATCGCGTTGTCGGGATATGCCACAAAGAAAAGGAATGCCGCGGCGCCAACCGCAATGATTGCCGTGACACCTATTCGAAGTTTCGTTGATTTTGTGACAAGCGGCCCTACATAAGCGATACCGTAAACAAATCCGAAAATCGCGATGCACCATGACATGCAGATCGCGGCGCGGCAAAGCGAAAACGTTGCGCCAAGAAGGTTCAAAGCCATGCAGGCGACTAGCCAATGCACCTTCGGATGATTTACTTCGTCCGCCATGGCATGGAGCAGCAATCCGATGCTAATGGCAAAGAGCAACGTGAAATACGAACCCGCATGGTTGGGATAGCCAAACGATGCGAAGAACTGGACCGGAATCTGCGTAATCCAGAAAATCTTATCGGTACCCGATACGAATTGGATAATGCCAACAAACGAGAGCAGTGCGCCTGCGGCGACAAGGATCTTTAGCAGGTTTATCTTCGCCTTGCGGCTCAAGCCATGACGTATCGCTATCAGGATCGCGAAAACGGGCGAATACCAATAGAGCAACTGGCTTGATTCCGCCCTGTTCACGCACGACGGCCAACCAGCCATCGGAGGATCGGAATATTTCCAGACGCCAGATTCGACATCGTAGAAGAGTTCACATGGTCCATTCGCGCACTGGATTCCAAGGAAGGCGAGAAAGAAGATTCCCAGGTAAAATATTGGATCGCGCAATATGGAACGAATGATGCGCGAACGGCCTTCGCCATCGGTCTCGCCCTTCTTGAGAACAGGGAAAAGAACCGTCATCTCAACCAACGCGACAGCGAGCCAGGGGAGCGGGCTGTAGAAATCCGGCACGGTTCCACCACGCATCCAAGCAAGATATATGGCTATGAAAGCCACATGGAGCATCACCGCTAGCCGAGGTAGGTTCTGTGCCATAGCCTTTGTCCGAAATTCCGCAGTTGAACCACAGTCCAACCCCTTAAACGAATGACGGAGCCGTACATCCCGGATCGCCTTCAAGCGACTTCCGCGGCACGGCCCCGTCCATCACGAGAACACTTACCACACAACGCGCGGATTCATGCTCTAACACTTTGATCAATAGCGCAGGGTAAGGCCGAGCGACGCGCGCCAACGGTCATACTCGTACTGCTCGATCGTGGAATCGTCGAAGGAGTAGGTGAAGTTGCCGTTGATCGAGGCGAACTTCGCAAGGGCAAACGAGGCGCCAAGCGACATCGAATAGAAGGCATCACGACGATGCTTGCCGATAATCTCGCCTTCCATGATCGTGTTGGCACCGGTATTGACCTTCTTGGTGTAGTCCTGGTCGCGGTATGCAAGACGCGCGGTCAAGAGCCAGCGTTCGATAGGGCGATATGTCGCGCCAAGGCCAACGCGGTAGGAGCGGATGGAGTTGTCCGACTCGTCTTCAGACGGATGGAACTCGGAACTGCCCGACAGATTCAAGCCGAACTTGTCGGTTGGAGCCCAGCGAATCGTGCCATCGTACGCTACCGTCGATTCGTCATCGTCGGAACCGAACCCTGTGTACAAGTGATAACCGACGTTCAGGTCGTAGGTGATCTTGTCGGTCGCACGGGAGGAGATACCAACCAATCCCGTCCAAGTATCAGCCGTGCCTTCCTGCTTCTCGGATTCGCTGCCAGTGTAGTGGCCCGAAATCTTGGCATTCATCTTCTCGGTCACTGCACGGGAGATGGAGGCGCCAACCTTGTAGTTGCTACGGTCATAGAGGAGATCGCTGTCATAGTCGATCTCGCCATACGATGCATTGACCGTGACATCGGTCTTTTCGCCAATCCCCTTGTGTACGGAACCGCCGACGCGGATTTCATAGCGGTCCTCCCAGCGGACGGCATCCTCGTCTTCTTCCTCGACATACTGATACAACTCGTTCAAGCGGATATCGAGATCGCGCGGGCAGTTTATCGTGAGCTGGAGGGACTCGCCCCAGTCATCGCGCTTCTCCATGAAATCCTGCTCGTAGCGCTCGATGGCGTAGAAGGCGTTACCGGTAAGGTTGACGTCGTTGCCCGGCAACTTCAAGTCAACGCCAGGACGGAGGTTGTAGCCCCATGAATCGTAGTCCTTGCGCGTCGCAAACTTTCCATTCTTTTCGCCAGTGCGAACGAAATCGGGGTTCTGGTCATAGAAAATGTTGCCATGGATATATGGCGAAACATTGAGCTGGCCGATATTGATGCCATACTGCCTGTCCGGCGAAAGGGGAGCCTGGGCGAATGCCGCACCCGCCGAAATGGCAAGGATAGCAGTGCAAACCGAAATTGTTACGGAGTTCTGATTCATTTCGTTTTCCTTTGGATGTTCACAAGTAGGTCGAAACTGTCAGCCGAGGTTAAAACGATCCCTGGCCCTTGTATGGCGGTGGAACCGGCGGCTTATCGTGACCGCCATGGCCGCCGCCACGATGACCTTCGCCCTCACCCTTTGGAATAATCACGGGACGTTCAAGGCCAATATCAATCATCACGGTTTCATCGACCTTCAAGAAGGCGTCGCCTGTGCTGTCTTTTTCCGAGCGGCCGATATCATCGGAGTCCTTGCTCATTGCGACAATCTCTTCCGCGCCCTTAGGCCCAAAGATCGCCTCGTAGTTGCCGGCGAGAATCGCCTCGATCATGAAACCGACGGTCTCGCGACTTTGCTCGGGCACGGCCGGCATCGCCTGCTCGATGACGGGCAGATTGTCTTCGACGTCGGGAAGTCTCGCGAACAACGCAATGACAAAGGACGTGTAGATGTCCGCGTCATCAGCGTCAAGACCCTGGTCGCGCACCGTCTGGACAGCCTTGGTAAGGGCGTCGTGGAACTCGGTGTCGGACATCGGCGCGGTGCGCGTACGCATTCCCGGGATCATCGCATCGATCGTCGCGGGAAGGAAACTGAAGGGAATCTTGCAGACGAGAGTCGAGAGCAATTCCGGCATCTGCGCCTTCGGCATGGCATCCAGGGAAGCCGAAATAACAGCCGCGATCTGTTCCGGACGCTTTTCCGGATCGATCGGCATCTTGGTCGCCGCCTCAACCACCTGCTTGAGGAATGTCGCCTTCTCGCCGTCCTCGACACCCGCAAGCATCTCTGAAATCTGCGAGACGTCCGTTGCGGCCTTGCCAACGTTCGCATCGATGGCGCGGACACATACCGGCATTGCCGCAAACAATGCGCAACCGACGACTAACACCATGTGCTTTTTCATTCTACCTTTACTCCTCAAACATCAGCGCGACAAATACCATCACGCATTTACGTGGACGATTATAACCTCTTGCGAATGCCAATCGCAAGGCAAAACCATAACGCTACCACACCCGCTCATCGACCCAGACGGTATCACCCGGTTCAAGAGGAATGTCCTGCTCTTCATCGCCATCCTTGCCAAGCCTGTCAAGGTCGGCCCTGAAAACCTTCTTGCTTCCATCGGGCATGTTGCGGGTGATGCGCACGCTCGTGCGTCTGGCGCCCTTCGCCACGCCACCGGCACGCTGCAATGCGCTTAACAAGGAGAGATCACGGGTGGCGGGAATGTTGATCCATCCCTCGCGGCCGACATGGCCCATCACACGCACCTTGCCCCATGGGGATTCCGCATCGCCAGTAGTCACAAACTCGGCACTAACGATCGGATCGTGCAGATAGTCGCCGTAGAGCGTCGTCAAATGCGAACGGAACTGGCGGATTGTCATGCCCTCGCAAGAAACAACGCCAACAAATGGCAGCATCACGGTGTTTTCCGGCGAAATCAACCGCACCTGCGTCGGAACCTCGACCTTGTCCGCAATCGTTACGCCGACCGAAATCGTAAGCCCAGTGCGCAAAATCGGCTCGCCATCTTCGCCAAGCTTCGGAATCACCCCTTCGGGGATCACATCCAACACCGGCAAATTGTCAACATCATCTTCCGAAGTCCCTGCGACATCCGATTCCTCGACCACTTCAACGGCATCGCTTTCCGCTTCCGCAACTGCGGGCGAATCGGACTCAGGTGCATCCGCATCTGCCTCGACGGACTCCACCTCCGCTTCAACGTCGTCCCCCTCTACCGATGCGG
>JAZQOE010000008.1:0-5507 GCA_045627705.1 Kiritimatiellia bacterium
CGCAGCCGATGTAACGCTCGACTCCGCCATCGCGGATTCCACGCCGAACCGGCAGACAGTCACGGTTCCCGCAAAGTCGCGGAAGTCTGTCGCGGCGCAATTCAGCGGCGGCCCAGCAGGTATCGCCCGTGCGCATATCGCGCTTGGCGGACAAGCCGCGGCACCCGCAAGCGAAGCGTGGTTCGCCATTGACGCCGTTCCGACAACCACCGCATGGCTTGCTGGCGACGCACGCCGCCACGGCCTGCTCGCGCCCGCGCTTTCGCCCGATGGGCCTGGCGCGCTTACTGGGCTGGCGACAAAGGATCTCGCCGAATCAGAACTTTCCTCGATACTCACTGGCGACACCGCGCCATCGGTTGTCGCCATGATGCCACATCAACTCTCCGCAAACTCGCGCGACGCACAGTCATGGCTCGCACGCGGTGGCACGATCATCGTCGCGCCTGAACCGGGTGCAGAAGCGCCATCGCCACTTTCGCTTGACGAATTCGGACTCTCCTTCCTGCCCGCGGAAAGCGCGGAAAACGGCGCGCCGCTTTCCGCGCTTTCAAAAGACGACCCATTCTGGCGCGAACTACGCGACGCCACGGGCGATGTCGCGCTGCATGGTGCCATTGCATTCCACTGGCAGCCAATCGCGGCAAAAAATGGCGCGCCGCTTTTGTCGGTCTCAAAAAACGGCGCGCCGCAAAATGTGCTGATCAGGATCGACATTGGCAACGGCAGCATCTTTGCGTCGGGCATCGCCTGGGACATGCGATCAAGCACGCTTCCGCGGCGCGCCGCTTTTCTCGCGATCGCCCAGTCGATGGCCCATCCAAGGAACGCGGGCGAAAACTTCATTCCCGCAGTCGCGGGTGCGCCAGTCTCGGCGAACGGTGCAACGACGCTGCGCTTCCGCGGGTTCGCGGGCCAGCAATCGAGCTGGCTTGGCTCGCCAGACGACGCGCCTCCCCCGCCCCGCGCCGGACTTTACGAACTGCGGAGAGACAATGCAGAACCTGTGATTCTCTCGGTGCGCGGAGATGACGCGGAAGCCGATTCATCATTGTCGCAGGCAGATGACATCCCGATTTTCGCGAATTTGAATCCGCATGTATTCAAGTACACAAGCGCAACCGCGACAATCCGCAATGTCACGGCGGCGCGGTCGGGGCATCCGCTCTTCGCCATCTTCATCGCCATTGCGTGTCTCTTTCTTGTTGGAGAAACAATTGTCGCGAATCGATTCGGCTAACCTGATCGCCGCGTCACTTGTATTGGCTGTTCGATAAGTGTAAAGTTGTCGCAATGCTGTAGAGAGGAGTTTTCAAGCATGGCATCCTACCTTCTTCTGATTCTCGGCACGGTCCTGGTGCACAACTTCGTCCTGAACCGCTTCCTCGGCTGCTGTCCGTTCCTCGGCGTGTCGAAGAAGCTCGACACCGCGCTCGGCATGTCCGGCGCCGTGATATTCGTTATCACCGCCGCTTCCGCGGTGACATGGTGCGTAAACAAGTACCTGCTGATTCCATTCAAACTCGAGTATCTGCAGACGATCGCCTTCATCCTCGTTATCGCGGCCTTCGTGCAGTTCATCGACATCCTGATGAAGAAGTTCCTCCCCGCGCTCCATGCCGCGCTCGGCATCTTCCTGCCGCTCATCACGACAAACTGCGCGGTGCTGGGCGTCGCGGTGATGAACACGAAGGGCGAATTCGCCGATTCGCTCCTGAAGTCCGTCGTCTTCGGCTTCTCCGCCGCCGTGGGATTCGCGCTCGCCCTGGTCATCTTCACTGGGCTGCGCGAGAAGATCGAGCATGCGAATCCGCCCCGCGCCTTCAAGGGCGTGGCGATTTCGCTCGTTACCGCCGGACTTCTCAGCCTGGCATTCATGGGCTTCAACGGACTCGTCAAGTAACCTGGAGACTGGCCAATCATGATCTCGAACGTCCTTCTCATCGCCGTCGCCTGTCTCGGTGGCATCGGCTTGGCCTGTGGAATCGCACTGGCGGTCGCCGCGCGCTACTTCAGCGTGAAGGAGGATCCCCGCATCGCGGAAATCGAAGGCATGCTTTCGGGCGCCAATTGCGGCGGATGCGGCTATGCCGGCTGCGCCGACTACGCCAAGGCAATTGTCGAAGGAAAGGCGCAACCGAACCTTTGCGTGGCGTCTGATGCCGAAGCAGTGAAGGAGATCGCCGCCGTGATGGGCGTGGAGGCTGTCGCGACGGCGCGCCGCCGCGCAGTGGTGATGTGCCAGGGCACGCGAACCGCGTCACAGCGCCGCTTCAACTACAACGGCATCACGGACTGCGTAAGCGCGGCCGCGACAGCGGGCGGCGACAAGGCATGCATCTACGGGTGCCTCGGCTACGGCTCGTGCGTGCGCGTCTGCCAGTCCCACGCGATCACGGTCGAGGACGGCCTCGCGCGCATCAACCCCGCGCTTTGCATCGGCTGCGGCAAGTGCGTCGCCACCTGCCCGCGCCACCTGATCAAGCTCATCCCATACGATTCGAAGGTGTCGGTCCTCTGCAGTTCGAAGGCGAAGGGCCCGGTCGTCCGCCAGCAGTGCACGGCGGGCTGCCTCGGCTGCACGCTCTGCACAAAGCTCGCACCTGGCTCGTTCAAGATGGACGGCGCACTCGCCGTCATCGACTACGCGAATCCGCCAGCCGATCCTTCCACGGTAATCGCCAAGTGCCCCGGCAAGTGCATCCGCGAGGCCTGATTCCCCACCCTTTCAAAAGCACCGAAGGCAAACGCAATGCAGTCGATCTTCTCGAAATTCAGCTTCCACGGCGGGATCCACCCGAAGTACCACAAGGAAGAGACATCGGGGCATCCGCTCCGAAAGATCGCGGCCCCCGCGAAACTGATGATTTCGCTCTCGCAGCATCTCGGTGCGCCCGCGAAACCTGTCGTGGCGGTTGGCGATACCGTGATCGGCGGCCAGCTCATCGCAGAGGCGGCGGGGCCGATTTCCGCGAATGTCCATGCGCCTGTCGCCGGCAAGATCGCGGCATTCGCGACCGTCACGGGCGCGGCCGGGCGCGAAGCTCCCGCCATAGTCCTTGAGCCTGACGGCACGGACGCCTACGACAGCGGACTCGCGCCCATCCCAGACTGGGAGAAGCGCGACAACGCGGAACTGATCGAGCGCATCGGCGCATGCGGCGTTTGCGGCATGGGCGGCGCAGGCTTCCCATCGAAGCCCAAGCTCACGCCTCCGCCGAACAAGCCGATCGACACCCTCATCGTAAACGGCGCGGAGTGCGAACCGTATCTCACATGCGACCACCGCATGATGGCCGAACACGCCGCCGAAATCTGGGAGGGATGCCTGATCGTCCGCAAGATACTCGGTGCCTACACCGTGGCGGTCGCCATCGAGGAGAACAAACCCGAGGCCATCGCCGCAATGGAAGCCGCGATGAAAGCCCGCGACGGCGGCGAAGGCTGCATGCTGGTACGACTCCCCGTCCGCTATCCGCAAGGAAGCGAAAAGCAGATCATCTACGCCGTCACAAAGCGCTCGGTCCCCGCGGGCGGGCTGCCGATGGACGTCGGCTGCGTGGTTGACAACGCCAGCACACTCTTCGCAATCCAGCAAGCCGTTGTGCTCGGGCGCCCATTGACCCACCGCGCAATCACGGTCAGCGGAGACGCCATATCCAAGCCCGACAATCTGATCGCCCCGATCGGCACGACCTTCGCCGACCTGGTTTCCGAGTGCGGTGGCGTAAAGGGCGACCTCGCGAAGATTATCGCCGGCGGCCCGATGATGGGCTTTGCGCAGCCGAGCCTTGACACGCCGATGACGAAGACATCGTCCGGTCTCCTGCTCTTCTCGCCGCGTCTCGTCCAGCAGTTTACTTCGCAACCGTGTCTATCCTGCGGACGCTGCCTCGATGCCTGTCCGATGAAGCTTTCGCCCTCCGAGATGAGCCAATCGATAGAGGCGGACGATATCCACGGCGCGGAAGAACTTGGCGTAATGAACTGCTTCGAGTGCGGGTCGTGCGCTTTCGTCTGCCCTGCATCCCGTCCACTTGTCCAGCACTTCCGCCGCGCCAAGGCGATCATCGGCGCCGAACGCCGCGCCGCCAAAGCCAAATCCCCCCAATCCTAGCAGTTGACGCCACCACCACTTACCCCTTACCCAACCATGAAACCCGTCGTCAGTTCCTCCCCGCACATCCACAGCGGCAACACCGTCAGCCGCGTAATGCTCGACGTACTCATCGCGCTCGTCCCCGCTTTCGCGGCCTCGTGCTGGTTCTTCGGCTGGAATGCGCCGCGCCTTGTCGCGATCTGCGTCGTATCCTGCCTTGCCACAGAATGGCTCTGCCGCAAGATGATGAAGCGCGAGAACACCCTCGGCGACCTCTCGGCGGCGGTCACGGGCGTCCTGCTCGCCTTCAACCTTCCGCCTGCGCTTCCGTGGTGGATGGCGGTGCTAGGTTCGGTCGTAGCGATTGCGATCGCCAAGCAGGTCTTCGGCGGACTTGGATGCAATCCGTTCAACCCCGCGCTTGTAGGCCGCGCGTTCCTGCTCATTTCGTTTGCGGGCGCGATGACGACCTGGAGCGCTTCGAGTTGGAATCCCGCCGCCGTGGACGCAATCACAACCGCCACGCCGCTTGGAATGTCGAAGGAAGCCTTCCGTGCCGCGCAAGCAGTGCCGTTTAACTTCGATGGCGCGATGGCATGGCGCTTCTTCCTTGGCGACATGAATGGCTGCATTGGCGAGACATCCGCGCTTGCGATCATAATCGGCGGCGCGTATCTGCTTTATCGCGGCGTGATCACATGGCACACGCCCGTCGCCTATCTTGGAACGGTTGCGATCTATGCGGCGATACTCCATGCGGTCGCGCCTGGCGCCTCGCTTCCCCCGCTCTTCCATCTTCTTTCCGGCGGTCTCATGCTCGGCGCATTCTTCATGGCGACCGACATGGCGACAACGCCGATCTCGCGCAAGGGGCAGTTCCTCTTCGGCATTGGATGCGGTGTCCTAACGATGCTCTTCCGCACAGTCACGACCGGCGCATATCCCGAAGGCACGAGCTTCGCGATCCTCATAATGAACGCCCTCGCCCCGCTCATCAACCGCCTCTTCCGTCCGCGCGTCTTCGGTTACCGCAAGCCTTACGCTGCCAAGTAGCGAAACGGGCAGCGGTAGAACGCCGGTTCTACCACCCAATATAATCGCTTCGCATGCGTTGCGACGGCGCCCTCGCCGTCGCCGAACCGCGCAGGGGTCTTGGGGGCGGCAAGCCCCCAACGCCTCCTGTTGTCTGTTCACCGTTATCTGCTACCTCAAAAGTCTGGAACACCTCGGAAATAGCCTCTTACCAGATAGCCTGAAAACTGCTACAACCCGACTTTGCCACTTTGAGTTTAGCGAAATCGCCATCTTGGCCAATGGCGACGGGGCTTTGGCGCAACTCGTCGCCATAATTCTTATGTGACTACGACTTAGAACGCCTTGACGCTTGATTTCAGCCCGACCAATTCTC
>JAZQOE010000009.1:0-3097 GCA_045627705.1 Kiritimatiellia bacterium
CGCCGTCTTCGACGAAAGTGCTGCCAAAGCGACCTTGCCAGAGCGTGCCTTCATGTCCCTCGTGATGGGCGCGGTACCATACCGAGAAGCGCTGCTTAAGGCACTGCATGAAAGGCGAGATGTCGCCCATGCGGCGGCGCAGCATCTCCTGCTCCGTTTCCAGGCGGCTTGTCCAATTGTGCCTGCGGTATTCGTCCCACTGGCACTTCAGCTCCGCCGCGTTCATCGAGCCATAGAGGATCTCGACACGCTCCAGCAGTATCGCCTCCGTAAGTTCGGCCGGCTTCGGAACATGGACTAGAACATGGAAGTGGTTCGACATCACGCAGTACGCCAGGACCTCCAGCCCGCTGAACGCTGCGACCTTCCGCAGCATCCTCACGAACATCTCCTTCTCCGCGTCCCCGAACGCCATCTTCTTGAACGCGCACCTGCTCACCAGGTGGTAGTATCCCTCGCCTTCGTTCTTCGCCCTTGCCTTGCGCATAAGTTTCTCCTTTGCGCGAATGATACGGCGAAACTTGCGGGCAAGTCAATACTTAAATAGTCTGTCCCTTTATGATCATGACCACATCCGCCTACTCGGTGATAATGGGAAACATGTTCTGGTATGTTGGTGAACTACCACTGATCATAGTGAATCTTCGTGGGGTTCCACTTGTCTTTTGGCTTGCCCTCCTCGCCTGGATAGCCGATTGGGATTACGTTCAGGGGAATTACTCTATCGGGGATTCCGAGAATCTCTCGCAGGGCAGAAATGCGGTCATCGCCATGGCGGGCATCGGTCCAGACAGCGCCGAGGCCGAGACCATGGGCCGCGAGGAGCAAGTTCATGCTTGCGGCAGAGCAGTCTTCGGCCCAGAGGCCGCTGACGGCGGTGTCGCCGCAGATTACGATGGCGAGCTGCGCACCATTGCCTACACGTGAGTATGGAAGCTTTTCTGCGATTCTCGCTAGTTTGTCGGAATCGCGCACGACAACGAATTCCCACGGGCGCTTGTCTTGTGCCGTCGGGGCGCACATCGCGGACTTGAGAAGTTTAATGACAGTCGCATCATCGACCGGTTTTGTTGCATCGAACTTGCGAACGGACCTGCGTTCGGAAATTGCAGTCAGCACATCGGGACGCTTATTGTTCGTTACATCTTCGATGCCTTCGCCCACTCCGCTGAAGAATTCGGCACTCCCTTTGCCGACGATTTCGCCTGCCTTGCGTGTGGCGGAACGACCTGTTTTCTCTAGTTTGTCGCAGCCTGCCATGAACGTGCAGCAGAGCGACGCCGCCATGGCAACCATTGCAAATCCACAGTGCTTAATCATGTGTCTATTCCTTTGGAGGTTGGTTGATGCCAAGTTATTGAAACGATGGACACAAGGTTAGGGATATATGCCAAACTGTCGCTTCACGTCAAGCATGAGCTCGTAGCGGGAGAGGGCCATGCCAGTATAGATGCAGTTGCTTGTGCAGAAGATGTAGCCACCGCCGGGCATGCCGTCGTGCAGCGCGCGTTTCGTGTCGGCAATGACCTCTTCGTCGGTGTCAGTCTGGAGCAAGCCGCAGTTCACGTTGCCGCAGAGGGCGACGCGATCGCCGTAGAGTCGCTTCACCTCGGCGAGACTTACGCTGGCCTGCGGATCGATCGAATGGAGGGCGTGCGGTTCTGTCTGCACGAGCTGGTCGATGATCGGCATGATGTTTCCATCGGTGTGCTTTATCGTGTAGAAGCCCATGTCGCGGTATGCCTTCGTGAGGCGCGCGAGATATGGCGTTACAAATTCGGAGAACTGCGATGGGCTGAAGAACGGCCCGGTGTTCAGGCAGTAGTCGGAGCAAAGCGCGAAACCATCGAGCGAAGTGTGCTCGCGGAAACGCTCGGCATTGGCGATCGCGTCATCGACCATCTTTGCAGCGTCGCGCTTCATGCCGTTTGGATCGTCGGCGATGCGATAGGAAAAGGCCTCCATCGACGAACCATCCGGGATGCCGTATGTCGCGTCGCCATGCATCATGATGAAGTAACGGTCTCCAGAGCGCTCTCGGATGAGATCGATCAGGCGGCATACTTCGTCGAACGACCAAGGATTGGGGTGGATGAAGATGGCGTCGTGACCAAAGCGTTCGGCCGTCTTGATGTAGAGATCCGCCTGGTCGATGCGGTGGAGCTGGCGCTCCTTCTCCTCCATCTGGTCCCATTGCGCGTATGCGCGTTGGGACGGGTGGAGACGTCCGAATGCTTCCATCGTAAGGAAGAAAACCAATTCAAAATGCGGGACTGGACCCGGAAGCGGTGCGCGTCGCTCGAGGGCGTTGATAAAGCGTTCGCGCGGTGTCGGAATGCGAGGGACATTCATTGCGGACTCCTTTTCAAATCGATGGCGCATTTACTTCATGAGCGCGATGCCGCCGAGGCACATCAGCATGCCGATGACATGCTTGAGCGTAATGTGCTCGCCGTAGAAGAACGCTCCTATTGCGAGCAACCCGATCGCAACGCCGGAATAGCTGCATATCGGGCCGACACTGAGACTCCATCCGCACCGGTAGAGGTAGATGAAGCCTCCCTCAAGTCCGATGATGGCGAGTCCCATCAGGTAGTTGGCCCAGTTCATGGTGCGCACGTTCGCGAGTAGCGAGCCGGAGCCTCGGCCGAGGATGAGGAACAGCGCGAGCGATGCAATCGTGGCGATGCCATACACGATCACTAGAATCGCGAATGCATTCGCGTCGCGAGACGAGCTCTTTGAGCAACTCTGGTAAACCAGGTTCGAGCCAATGATCAACAGCAGCGGCCAAATCGAAGTACCCATGTTTCCCTGCGCTTTGGATGTTTCATTGCGTTTGCCACGGACAAATGGAGGTGGAGATAGACCCATGTTCCGCGCAGGGACAGACCCCGTTTCCCGTAAATTGTACTGAGGAATCGGGGTGTGTCCCCATCTTATGCTCCAGTTTACACCAGCTTTTTAAGGGACTTGGCGGCTTCGGTCGCGGTGCACCATTCGCCATCGGTCGAGGCCTGTTCGAGGGTGGCGCGGCTGGCGGGCGAGGCGAGAAGGCCGAGGGCGCGGCATGCTTCCGCGCGGACCGCGTAATCGT
>JAZQOE010000010.1:0-11656 GCA_045627705.1 Kiritimatiellia bacterium
GTGTACCATGGCGACGTCCCGCACAGCTACATTATCGAGCTGAAGCACTCGTAGGCGGACGCGACGGACGCGGAACTCGCGGAAAAGGCCGAGGAGGGCATCGCGCAGCTGAGCCGCTACGCGGCGGACCCGCTCGTCCCCGAACTCGCGAAGAACACCCAGCTCCACCTCATCCTCTACCAGTTCAAGGGCAAGGAAATCGTGCGCCTGGAAGAACTGGAGAAGTAAGAAGTAAAAAGTAGGAAGTGAGAAGTAAAACGCCCTCCGAAATCGCGGTCTGTCCCCGTTTCGCCCTCGCCTATTACCTATTACCTATTACCTATTACCTAACGATGTCCTACTCCACGCTACTGATTCCTTTTGGCATCCCGTACGCATTGTACGTATGCGTGCCCGCGCTTTTCCCGGCAAGCGTGGCTTCCTGGATTGTCCAAGCCGTGAGATTTGCCGCGGTAGCATGCTCGCTCCTTTTCTTTCGGAAGCATTATGCGCCACTTTTTACCGACGCGAATAAAACAGTTTGCCCGAATGTCCGCAAAATTGTCTGGATTACGGTCATGCTGCCGGCTTCCCTGTGCGCCTGGATTGTCCCGCGCATCGCAATCGAATTCGCATGCCATGGCTTGAAAGGAAGCGATACTCTCCCGGACACCGACATCAAATACATAGCATTTCGCATGGCGAGTTCGGTGCTGCTCGCACCGCTCGTCGAGGAATTCCTCTTCCGCGGGCACATCCAGGCATGGATGAGACAGGCGCAAAAAACGGCGCGCCGCGAAAATTGCGGTTTTCTCAAGGGTATTCATCTAGCCTTTGATGAAGAAGCGCAGGAATTGAATGTCGCGGCTACATCATGGGCATGCGCGCTTCCAGCCGGACTTCTCTTCATGCTAGGACATTCACCGATCGAATATCCTGCGGCACTGGCGTACTTCGCGGCGACGGCACTTCTTTACAAGATCACGCGATCGATAACCGCATGTGTCTGCGTCCATGCCGCGGTGAATGCGGTCATTGGCGCGTATGCGCTTCACGGCGCGCACTTCCTCTGGTGACGAAATGAAATCCGATGATATTCCCATGACAGCCGCAATCCGCTTCCTCAAGCAGGCAAAGGCCGAGTTTACGGCGAGCCGCTACGACTACGAGGAACGCGGTGGCACAGCACAGGCGTCCGCAGAACTCGGCATCGACGAGCACAGGATAGTGAAAACAATCGTGCTGAAAAACGGTGCGGGACGTCCGCTCATCATGCTTCAGCATGGCGACAACGAAATCTCCACCAAGAAACTCGCGCGCATCCTCGGCGAGAAGACAGTCGAGCTTTGCGAACGCGACGAGGCGGAACGCCACAGCGGATACCATTGCGGCGGCACTTCGCCATTTGGCTTCAGGCGTCCGAATGTGCCTATCTACGCGCAGGAAACGATCTTTGACCTCGACTGGATATGTATCAACGGCGGACAGCGCGGGTTGTTCGTGCGAATTGATCCATCGCTTTTGAAGACACTGCTAAAAGCGACGCCGGTCGAAGCAGGGTTCGCGCAATGAACAACGTAGTTGTTCTCGGCTCCGCATCGGCGCGGCGCCACAAAGTACTTCGCGACCTGGGAATACCATTCGAGGTCGTCACCGCCGATGTCGAGGAAATTCTCGATCCACTCGATCCCGTCCATACCGCGCGCGAAAACGCCCGACGTAAATTCGATGCGCTGCGTCCGCGTTTCCGCGACCGTTGGATGCTTACCGCCGACACCGTGGTATTCGTAAACGGGCGTTGCCTGGGCAAGCCCAAAGACTTCGAGGATGGTGTAAAAATGCTCGTTTCATTTTCGAACGCCGAGCAACTCGTAGTTACGGCGATGGTCTTCGCGAAGCCGAATGGCGAAGCATATCCTGTCGAAGAGAAGTCGATCATACGATTCCGCAAGATTACCGAAGCGAATGCCCGCGAATATCTTGAGCGATACCACACAACTGACCGCGCAGGCGCATACGACCTGGAGTCTTTCGCGCCGTATGTCCGTGAAATCATCGGCTCCGCGACAAACATCCGTGGCCTGCCAGCCGAAGTGGTTTCCAGTTTCTATTTATAAAGATTGCACAAAAAGAGTATTTACGCATAAAATACTCTTTGATGTCCTTTGGAACACCCTTCTTCCTGACGATGTTTCTGCCGTGCGTACTTGCCACCGCATGGGCGCTTGATCGTGTTTGCAAAGGGAAAACCGCATCTAATGTCATCCTCCTTTTCGCAAGTCTGATATTTGCTGCATGGGGCGGTGCCATGACTCTTGTGTGTCTTCTTGCAAGCATCATGGTCAACTATGCCACCACATCCATGATGGCAAAGGCGCGAGATACCCAGGCGAAGAAACGCTGGTGTAGCGCAACGATTGCCGCGAATCTGATATTCCTTGGTGTATTCAAATACGCAGGCATGGCAGCGGACACGATCAACGCCATTGCAGGGACATCGCTGTCGGTTCATGCGGTTGTCGCCGTGGGCATCAGCTTTTACACTTTCCGGGCGATTTCATACGCCGTCGATGTCTTCCGCGGCACAATTTCGCCGGCACGGAATCCAACGGACTTTGCATGTGCGCTTGCCTTTTTCCCAATTTTTACCGCAGGTCCTATCGCCCGCCTTGGCACTACGCTAGACGAACTTCATTCCCGTGAAATTTCGCTTCACTCGGCCGCGGCCGGTTTGCGCCGATTTCTCATCGGCCTTGCGAAGAAGGCGATCATTGCGGACAACCTGGCGAGTTATGCCGACGCCGTGTGGGGGCATGCGGCAAATGGCTCGATCATGGACCCCATCTACGCATGGTTCGGCCTGATCTGCTATGCGCTCCAGCTCTATTATGATTTCTCTGGATATTCGGACATGGCAATCGGCATTGCACGCATGCTTGGTTTTTCAATTCCAGAGAACTTCGACCACCCGTACGCGGCGACATCCATCCGCGATTTCTGGCGTCGATGGCACATCTCGCTATCCACGTGGTTCCGCGACTATCTGTACATTCCATTGGGCGGCAATCGCAATGGTCTTCCCCTGGCATGCCTGAATAGTCTTATCGTGTTCGCCCTATGCGGACTCTGGCACGGCGCAAGCTGGATGTTCCTTGCATGGGGCCTTTGGCATGGGCTTTTCATCACCATCGAGCGCCTTGCCCTTTCGAAACGTCCAAAAGGATCGCAGTTCCTGCCATCGTTTCCAGGCCACATCTATGCGGCTTTCGCCTTTCTCTTCGGCTGGCTCATCTTCCGCTCGGCCAACCTTGCCGAGCTACGTGTGATGATTGATTCGCTCTTTGCGATTGGCTCGCCAGACGCGACAACAAAGATGTTGCTCGTCGATGCTTCGCCGCGTGTGATTGTCACTGCGGCAATCGCAATCGTATTCGCTTTCCCTATTCCGTCAACGCTTCAAGCGCTCTTCAACGGATTCGCGGTCGAACACCACCACTTCGCGAGTATCGCAGCGCATGCCCGTGACATCGCCATCACGCTCGGTGCACTTGCCGCTTTTCTCGCCGTGGCCGGCGAATCATACCATGCGTTCCTCTATGCCAAATTCTAGGTGCCACGCATGGATAAACGCAACCATAACGCTACCGACGCCATACTGCTCATATTCTGGCTTGTCTTTTTATTCGCCTTTCCCGCACTTAAACTATCGTCGGAAATCTTCGGCAAACCGAATTTCGGCAACCCAACCGCAGCGGAAAACCGCGAACCTGCACCATTCCCGTATTTCCGGTCAACCTCCCCCACCCAGTGGTGCAACGCGATAGAAAACTGGTACGACGACAACTTCGCCTTCCGCGCAAAACTCATCGACTTCTACAACGACGTCAACCTGCACTTGCTTGAAACGCCAGTCGCCCAGCAAGTGCCAGGCCGCGGCAACTGGATTTTCCGCCGCGCCCTCCTCGGCGCCGACCCAGCACAGCGCGGGACATGGCCTGAAATGGAGGATGCCCTCGGCGCCTTCAACGTATCGCCCGAATTCCTCGAAGACTGGCAGACCCTCTTTGAAGGACGTGTCGAATGGGCGCGCGCGCATGGTTCGACCTATATCGAAGTGCTCACCCCCGTGAAAGCGCAAGTCCATCAAAAATACCTGCCATTCCAGGCAAGTGGAAGGCATCACTCGATCGGTTCGCTCGTTGAGGCGGCAATCGCCGATTCCCCCGTATGTTCCAATGTCGTCTTCCTAAAACACGCGATGCGCGATGCGGTAAAAAAAGGGAACATCCTATTCTATAAGGAAGACCACCATGTAAATCCACGCGGCGTCCACATGGTATTCGCAGGCATCGACGCCGCAATCGCATCGGTACTCGGCATCGAGTGCAATCCCATCCCATTCCTGGATGAGCCCCCGGCCGACGCCAATGACCCAAACGGTCCACCCGCATGCTGGCGGTCGCCAACCGAAGACAAACTTCACGTGCGCAACCCGTCGTCGCGCGCAATTGCCAACGAAGCGCTTGGAATATCTGCGCCTGGCGGCAAATCGTACCCGCATATTCCAGTCTATGTAACCCAGCAAGGCGAACACCGTTCTTTGCTCATCGCACACGATTCCTATCTTCGTTATCCACTCGATTCATGGCATCGCACACCCCCTCAATCATTTGCGGTTCCATTTGGTCCAGCCTTCGACCGCATTGCGATGATCATCTTCGAACGTTTCACCACGAGTATTTTGGAAAAGCGGATTGCGACTGAAATACCCGATGTAATCATCGAGCAATTCTCTGAAAGCAAACTACTCTTTTCTCCAGTAAAAGGAAGTCTAGATGACACCATGCGCCGTGCCGCCGTCTTCGCACGCGCGTCACCATTGGACGATTGCGCGAGCGAGGGTGCGTACCTGGTTCTAGCCGTGTTCGAAGATGTAGTCGCAGACGCCACTGCGGCCGCAATTCTCGAAGATGCGAAGAACGGCGCGCCGCTTTTCGCCCTTCCAATCTGCACGGGAAAACGGCGCGCCGTTTTCTTCCCCGCCGTCAACGGATCATTTCCTGATGGCTTCAATGTCCGCCTTGATAGCGCAGAATGCTCCGCTTCGCGCATTGAAGTGCGGCAATAGTCGCCACAATTGAAATTTCGTCTTGCATTGCGGTCTCTTTACGTAGATAATGAACGCGCATTCAGAGTTTGGATTTGGCATTCAAGAAATGAATGGACAATCCATTCGGAGGTGAATCTACGGAATGAATTCTGAGACTTCCACACGCAGGGAGCGCGAGAAAGAGGCGCATCGGCAGCAGATCATGGATGCGGCCGAAGAGATTTTCGGCGCACGCGGATATGCCGATGTCACAATCGAGGACATCGCGGCAAAGGCCGATTTTTCCGTTGGCAGCATCTACAATTTCTTCGGCGGCAAGCAGGATCTCTTCGACCAGGTAATGGAGCGCATCGCGCAAAGCCGCATCGATGATCTTGAGCAACAGGTTCTTCCGCTTGCAGATCGTCCATGGGGAGCGCTCCGCTTGCTGTGCAAGCTCTGGGTCGAACACCACGAAAAGCATCGCGTATTCCTACACGTGGCATTCGGAAGCAAGGTTTCCGGCGGCTCTGAAAAACTCAAGCGCGACCAAAATGATGTCGGCCATCGTCTCGGCGAAGAGTACATGAAACAGGCGTTGAAATTCTTTTCGAAGATTGTCGCAAGCGGTGAAATCCGTCCCGAATTCTCGGCCGAGGAATGCGTCCATATCTTCGAAGGCACAGGCCGCTCCCTTCTCTTCCACTCCAGCCACGGCAAGGGTTCGGTACTAAAAGTTCCCTCGTCCGTCGATGACGCCCTCTTTTCGCTTATCGAAAAAATCCTCAGGAAATAAATGAAAATCACACCTCTCATCTCAAGCGCGGCATTAATGGCAATTGTCGGCTGCATCTCAATCGACCCCACGTCCACCATGGACGACCTAAACGAGGCGCGCCGCGCCGCCGCCGATCGCGCGACAATCCGCTCCTCCGAAAACGGCGCGCCGCTTTCTGGAAGCGATCAGACGGCGGTCGCCGATAACGGACGTCTTCCCCGCATCTCCGGCGCAATCACGATTTACGATGCGGTTGCAACTGCACTCGAAAACAATCTCGCGCTTCGTTCCGCGCGTCTGCGCCGCGATGAGGCGACAGCGCAAATCGTCGAAGCGCGTGCCGCGGCATACCCCAATCTCGGACTCAACGCGGGCGTCGATAGCGACCTAAAGGATCGCGACGGCGAAAACGATCCCGACTCGTTCTCCGCAGGCGCCAAAATCACGCAGCCGATCTGGCGCTCTGGCACGATCTCCGCAGGCATCCGCTATGCGCGTCTCTATGCCGCGAGTACCGATGCCGAAATCGCCGCGCAGACACAGTCCACAATCGAGCAGGTCTCACGCGAATACTGCGACGTACTCCTCGCGCAGCAGCTCGTGGGCGTATATGAGGAATCCGTGGGTGTCGCGGAGCGCATGCTTGCGACGGCAAAGAGCAAGCGATCCGCCGGCACTGTCGCCGACTACGAGGTGCTTCGCGCGGAAGTCGAAGTCGCGCGCTCCAACTCCGACCTGATCAAGGAGCGAAACGCGCTCCATACGTCGCTAGTGACGCTCCTTCACACGATGGGCGTCGATCAGGACAGCGACATCACTCTTTCCGACGAACTCTACTACACGCCTTTCGAGCCAGACCTCGGCGAACTCATCTCGATTGCGCTGGCGAATCGCCCCGACCTCATCCAGGCGGAGGCGGCAGTCCGCATGGCCGAGGAGAATCTCTCTATCGCAAAGAACTCTTATGGTCCTTCCGCCGACATCTACGCCAGCGCTTCAATGCGCAATCCCGGCGCAGACGACGAGGACTGGTCTGATTCTTGGAAGGCCGGGGCATCGCTCACATACACGCTCTTCGACGGTCTTGAACGTCGCGGCAAGGTTGACAGGGCAAAGGCGAAACTCCGTCAGGCCGAAGCCGCGCTCTGCGACGCCGAGGAAAACGCGCGCGTCGATGTGACGCAGGCCGTGCTTGCGCTCCGCAATGCCGACGAACTTTACCAGTCGCAGAAGAAGAATATCGACTTGGCACAGGAAGCGCTGCGCATGCTTGAATCAGGGCATCGCAACGGCCGCAACACGCAAATCGAAGTGCTGGACGCCCGTTCCGCGCTTACCGAGGCAATGGGCGACTACCACAAGGCCCTCCACGATCTTACCACCGCGGAATTCGCGCTGAAGCTAGCGACGGGAACGATGGTACCTAATGAGGTTGCATTGGGCACCAGATAACAGATATCGCCCTGAAAGAATGTTATCTGTTCACTGTTATCTGTTATCTCACAATGGGGACACACCCCGATTTCGTGCGTGCGCAGTGTGCCAAACTGACGCAAAATGTCGCATTCCCAGTGTGTCACATGTCACACTGCGCACTGTGCCAAATTGTGCCGTATGGCATGTAACTAAATGCGCAATAATTACTTGTGTAAAATATTGCATACCATTCCAAAAGTCTTGGCACGGGCGTTGCTCATGATTCGGCCAAAAGGAGTTTCTGATTATGAGCAAGATTCTTGGTATTGACTTGGGCACGACAAATTCGTGCATGGCCGTCATGGAAGGCGGCGAGCCGGTAGTGATTCCGAACGCCGAAGGCGCTCGCACCACGCCGTCGGTTGTCGCGTTCACGAAGAATGGCGAGCGTTTGGTCGGCCAGGCCGCAAAGCGCCAGAGCGTGACAAACCCGAAGAACACGATTTACTCGATCAAGCGCTTCATGGGTCGCAAATACGATGAAGTCGCCCACGAGATTTCGCTCGTTCCGTACGAGGTCGTCAAGGCCCCGAATGGCGATGCGCATGTCAAGGTTGGCGACAAGACCTTCTCGCCGCCTGAAATCTCCGCTATGATCCTCCAGAAACTGAAGACCGATGCGGAAGCCTTTTTGAACGACAAGGTCACTCAGGCCGTCATCACCGTTCCGGCGTACTTCAACGATTCGCAGCGCCAGGCGACCAAGGACGCTGGCCGCATCGCAGGTCTCGAAGTCCTCCGCATCATCAACGAACCTACCGCGGCATCGCTCGCGTATGGACTCGACAAGAAGAAGGACGAGAAGATCGCCGTTTACGACTTCGGTGGCGGCACCTTCGATATCTCGATCCTCGACATCGGCGACGGCGTTTTCGAGGTCAAGGCCACGAATGGCGATACCAACCTCGGCGGCGACGACCTCGACCAGGCGATCATGAAGTGGCTCATCGACGACTTCCGCGCCGCGCAGGGCGTCGATCTCTCCGCCGATGTCATGGCCCTCCAGCGTCTGAAGGAAGAGGCCGAAAAGGCGAAGTGCGCACTTTCCAGCGCCACCACCTACGATATCAACCTGCCCTTCATCACGATGAACCAGTCCGGTCCGCTGCACCTCGCGCAGACGCTCAACAAGGCGAAGCTCGAGTCGCTGACGATGGATCTCGTGAACCGCACCTCCGAACCTTGCCGCAAGTGCATGAACGACGCCGACCTCTCCTCCGTGAACGAAGTCGTACTCGTCGGCGGCCAGACACGCATGCCCCTCATCCAGGAGAAGGCGAAGTCCATCTTCGGCAAGGAGCCCAACAAGGGCGTCAACCCCGATGAAGTCGTGGCTATCGGCGCGGCGATCCAGGGCGGCATCCTCAAGGGCGATGTCAAGGACGTGCTCCTTCTCGACGTCACCCCGCTCACCCTCGGCATCGAGACCCTCGGCGGCGTCATGACCCCGCTCATCGAGCGCAACACCACGATCCCCACCAAGAAGAGCGAAATCTTCTCGACGGCCGCCGACCAGCAGCCCGCCGTTACGATCAGCGTCTTCCAGGGCGACCGCAAGATGGCGCGCGACAACAAGGCCCTCGGCAACTTCAACCTCGAAGGCATCCCGCCGGCCCCGCGCGGAGTCCCGCAGATCGAAGTCACCTTCGATATCGACGCCAACGGCATCCTGCATGTTTCAGCCAAGGACCTCGGCACCGGCAAGGAACAGCAGATCACCATCACCGCTTCCTCCGGCCTCTCGAAGGATGAGATCGAGCGCATGCGCAAGGACGCCGAGCTCCATGCGGCCGACGACCAGAAGCGCCGCGACGAGGTCGAGGCCCGCAACAAGGCCGATGGTCTCGCCTTCCAGGTCGAGAAGACCTTGAAGGATGCCGGCGACAAGATCGCCGCCGACAAGAAGGCGCCTGTCGAAGCCGCGCTCAAGGAGCTCAAGGATGCCCTCGCGAAGAATCCTCCCGCCCCGATCGACGAGATCAACTCCAAGCAGGAGGCGCTTCTCAAGGCGATGGAGCCAGTTGCCCAGGAGATGTACGCCAACGCCAAGCCCGGCGACGCCGGCGCTGCCGCTGGCGGCCCGACCCCTGGCGCACAGCCCGGACCCGACGCCAACAACGGCGGCAATTCCGATAAGGGCGGCAAGGACGATGTCGTCGATGCCGATTTCACGATGAAGTGATCGCTAAAAAACGGCGCGCCGTTTTTCGCGGTGCGCCAAAGCGACAAACTGTTATCTGTTCACTGTTATCTGTTCACTGTTATTAACCAGAAAGGAACCCCAGAAATGGCCACGATCAAACCCCTCGGAGCCCGTGTGCTCGTCGAGCCCGCGACTGTCAAGGAACAGCTCAAGGGCGGCATCTACATCCCCGATACCGCGAAGGAAAAGCCCATGGAAGGCGTTGTCATCGCCGTCGGCAAGAAGCTCGACAAGGATGGCAAGGAAATCGCTTTCGACGTCAAGGTCGGCGACCGCGTCCTCATGCCCAAGTACGGCGGCACGGAAGTCAAGATCGACGACAAGGAATACCAGCTCGTCCGCGAAGAGGACCTGCTCGGCGTGATCGCGTAATCAAGCGCGCAAACTTAACCAGCCCTTAATTAGGAGAATTAGAAATGGCTGCCAAGCAACTCAAGTATGATACCGAAGCCCGCCAGGCGGTTCTCGCCGGTGTGCAGAAGCTCAGCAAGGCCGTTGTCACCACTCTCGGACCCTGCGGCCGCAATGTCGTTATCGACAAGAAGTTCGGTTCCCCGACAATCACCAAGGACGGCGTGACCGTCGCCAAGGAAATCGAGCTCAAGGATCCCTTCGAGAACATGGGCGCCCAGATGGTCCGCGAGGTCGCGAGCAAGACCTCCGACATCGCCGGCGACGGCACCACCACCGCCACCCTGCTCGCCGAGGCCATCTTCCGCGAAGGCCTGAAGAACGTCACCGCCGGCGCCAACCCGATGTCGCTCAAGCGCGGTATCGACAAGGCCACTGCGGCTGTCGTCGAAGCCATCGCCAAGCAGGCCAAGAAGGTCAAGGACCCGGCCGAGATCGCCCAGGTCGCAACCATCTCCGCCAATGGCGACGCCGACATCGGCTCGACCATCTCCGACGCCATGGACAAGGTCGGCAAGGATGGCACGATCACCGTTGAAGAGTCCAAGACGATCGAGACCACCCTTGACGTCGTCGAGGGCATGCAGTTCGACAAGGGCTACCTCAGCCCCTACTTCGTGACCTCCCCCGACACCATGGAGGCGATCCTCGACAACTGCTACATCCTCATCTTCGAGAAGAAGATCTCCAGCCTCAACGACCTCCTGCCCCTGCTGCAGAATGTCTCCAAGTCCGGCAAGCCCCTCCTCATCATCGCCGAGGACGTCGAAGGCGAAGCCCTCGCCACGCTCGTGGTGAACAAGCTCCGCGGCACCCTCCAGATCTGCGCCGTCAAGGCCCCTGGCTTCGGCGACCGCCGCAAGGCCATGCTCGAGGATATCGCGATCCTCACCGGCGGCAAGATGATCAGCGAGGATCTCGGCCTCAAGCTCGAGAACGTCAAGCTCGAGGATCTCGGCAGGGCGAAGCGTGTCACCATCGACAAGGAGAACACCACCATCGTCGAGGGCGCGGGCAAGGCCAGCGATATCCAGGGCCGCGTCGCCCAGATCAAGCACCAGATCGAGGAGACCACCTCCGACTACGACCGCGAGAAGCTCCAGGAGCGCCTCGCCAAGCTCGCCGGCGGTGTTGCAGTGATCAACGTCGGCGCGGCCACCGAGTCCGAGATGAAGGAGAAGAAGGCCCGCGTCGAAGACGCCCTCCACGCGACTCGCGCCGCGGTTGAAGAAGGCGTTGTTCCCGGTGGCGGCGTTGCCCTCCTCCGTTGCCAGAAGGCCCACGACGCCGTCGAGGCCACGGGCGACGAGAAGGTCGGCGTCGATATCATCCGCCGCGTTCTCGAGGCTCCGCTCCGTCAGCTCGTCCTCAACGCCGGCCTCGAGGCCGCGCTGATCGTCGAGCAGGTCAAGCAGGCCAAGGGCACCACGGGTTACAACGTCGCGACTGGCGAGTTCATCGACCTCATCAAGGCCGGTGTCCTCGATCCCGCCAAGGTCACCCGTAGCGCTCTCCAGAACGCCGCGTCGGTCTCCGGTCTCCTCCTCACCACCGAGTGCATGATCACCGAGCTCCCCGAGCCCAAGGAATCCTGCCACTGCGGTCAGGGCGGTGAAGCCGGCATGGGCGGCATGGGCGGGATGATGTAATCTTCCCACCGCTTCATCCGAAGCTATAAAAAACGGCGCGCCGCGATTTTGAAACCCAAAATCGCGGCGCG
>JAZQOE010000011.1:0-21292 GCA_045627705.1 Kiritimatiellia bacterium
GCGCACTGCGGAGGGAGCATGGCCGGCCGGTTCAACTACTCCGTGGACATGACGGACGTGGCGACCCAGTGGACGGAGATTCTCGTGGCGTGGACCAACCGCGGCGACGCGATAGCCGCGCGGCTGGAGGAAGGCAGGGACAGGATGCCGTTCCCCATCATGGGCGTCAACACCGACAACGGGCCGGACTACGTCAACGAGACGCTGGACCGCCGCTTCGCGGCCATCTTCCCCGGGGCGGCCAGGTCCCGCTCGCGGCCCTACTGCAAGAACGACAACGCGCACGTCGAGCAGAAGAACGGGCACAGGGTGCGGCGCCTCTTCGGCTTCGGGCGCTACGGCGAGCCCGGGGAGACGGAGGCGATGGGCGAGGTCGCGCGCCTCCAGTCGCTCTACGACAACCTGTACCGCCCCACGCAGAAGCTGCTGCGCAAGACGCAGGACGGGCACAGGTGGCGCAAGGTCTTCGAGAAGGACCCGAAGACGCCCGCGCAGCGCGTGCTGGAGAACCCCTCGGTTCCGGAGCCATGCAAGGACAGGGTGCGCGTGCTGCTTGCGCGGAACGACCCGCTTGAACTGCTCCGCCGCGTCGAAGCGGCGAAAAGGCGGCTGCAACGCGTCCAGGCCCGCCTCGCCGGCGCCTGCCAATCCTCCGTCGTCGCCGCATCGGCACGCAATGAACGCCTGGCGCCACTCACAACGGACGCGCATGCTTCGGTAACACCAAATATGGCGCAACCTGGAAGGAAGCCTCGCAAATTTGGGTAACATTATTTAATGGCGCAACGCGCCATTTTCCTGCATTCATGCTAGTTGGTCAGTTAACAAGTTTTGGATTGGTGGACGATGAGGAACTCGAACCACCGACCTTGACCGTGTAAAGGTCCTGCTCTAACCAACTGAGCTAATCGTCCAAAGGAAAATATTGGCGCAAGTGCATCAGTGTTCTGCCGGCATATTCAATTCTTCAAGCCGCGCATGGGATGAATCCGATATCTCGCGAAAGAGATCTCCGCCATTGCAATCCATGCCGACAATGCCATCGAGGTCTTCGACATCCAATGACCAGATTGCTTCTGTCGCCCCGAATTCGTCAAGGAAATGGACGCCATCGACACGCTTCACGCACGAAGCGAGGGCCGCCGCGGCACCGCCGACAATCTGCACGTACACACAGCCATACTCGCGGCACGCCTCCGCTGTCTTCGGCCCCATTCCACCCTTGCCAAGTATCAAGCGCAGTCCATGCCGCCTGATGACGTCGGCCATGTACGGCTCTTCGCGGATCGAGGTCGTCGGTCCCACCGCGACAATCTTCCACGTGCCATCATCCTGCTGCAACACGATCGGGCCACAATGGAAAATCGCGCCGCCATGCAAGTCAACGCCAGGATCACCGCCCTCGAAGAGAAACTTGTGGACACGGTCGCGTCCCGTGAACACACGCCCTGAAATCCGCACGGCATCACCGGCACGCAGGCCGCGGATTTCATCTTCGGAGAATGGATACTTCAGGGTTTTCATTTTGAAAGTTCCTGTTCAGCCTCTTCCTTGGCGGCTTCTTCGGCAAGGGCCAGGAAATAACGGCGGACCAACTCGCGATAGTCGGCGGGCACGCGCGCAAGGACTTCTTCCAGCGACGCGCTTCCACGCATTCCCTTGATTCGCGCCCATTCCGATGCGGGGAATCCCTTGATGAACGTCTCGAGTTCCAACTCGATTTCCTCGACTTCCACATGCTTGTTCTTGCTGTTCTTGCCGGCCTTCGACGACTTCTCGCCATTGGCATCGGCGTCGCTTGACTCCGAATCGTCATCCAAAGAATCAGAATCTGCGGAATCAGTTGCGTCTTCGGCATCGTCCGCGAGTTCATTCCATGCCTGACGCGCCGCATTTCCCGCGGCCTTCGACAATTTCTCCGCGTTCTCGCGCGCTGCCTCGGCTGCGCGGCGCGCCGCTTTTTCCTCGGCGCTTTCATCCTCTGGCTGCAATGCGCGCGCCGTCTTTGCGGCGGCTTCCGCAAGCTGGGCGGCCTTCTTCGCCGACTCTGCCGCGGCAGTCGCCGAATCGCGGCGCGCCGTTTTTTCCGCTTCGTTGAGTTTCTTCATTTCCTCATCAGCCTGTGGCAACGCCTTCGACACCTGCTCCGCAGCCTGCTTCGCCATCTGCGCCGCGCCTTTCGCCACGGCAAGCATTTCACGCTGTTCTTCCGTAGGCTGCGCCCCACCCTGCCGGGCCTGCTGCGCCGCCTTGTCAGCCGCAGCCTCTGACTGTTTCGCAACCTCTTGCGCTTCCGCCGCATTCTGCGCCGCAGCCGTGGCTAGATCGAGTGTTTCCTGCCATGCGTTTTCCGAAGCCTGCGATGCCATCGTCCCCGCTTCGCGGGCAAGGTTCTCCGCCATCTTCGACTTTTCAAGAGCCTGATCCAATCGCATTCCGGCATCATCATCGGAAGCGCCATTCTTCGTTTCGTTCAACTGCTCAAGAGCCTTGGCCGCGAACTCGCCCGCCTGACGCGCCATCTCGATCGCATCGACAGCGGACTGCGGCAATGCGATATCGGCTTGCGCAGATTCAGGCGCAGGTCCAGCGTCCACATCCATGGTCGCAGGATCAGCGTTTTCCGCCGCTGGCGCAGCAGCGTTCTGTATCGCTTCGTTCGCGGCGTTGACTGCATTCTGCGCGGTTTCGGCAAGGGCCTGGGCCTGTTCTTCGGGCACGATCTGTTGCTCCGCCTGTGCCTCCGCCTGCTGGGCTGCCTGTTCCTGGCGCGCTGCTTCTTCCTTGGCTTGCTGCGCCTCGGCCGCGGCCGACTGCGCGAGTTCGCGTGCTTCCGCCGCGCTCTCGGCCGCATCCTGCAAAAGTTCGATACGTTCGGCAGGCGTTTCCGCCGCGGCGGCCTTGGCGGCAAAGTCCATTGCTTCGGCTGTCTTCTCCGCAACGGCAAGCGCGGCATCGGCGGCCTCGGATGTCTGTTCTGCCGCCTTTGCGAGTGAGTTGTCGCCAACAGCTTCAACCGCCTGTTCCGCATTGCGCACGGCTTCGGCGGAATCCGTCACGGCCTTGATTGCATCGTCAGCCGCACCCTGCAACTCAGCCGCCTGCTTCGCCGCCGCCTCGATTGCATCTGGCTGTGCCAGCAAGGCCTGCTCCACGTGCTCGCCGATCTGACGTGCCAATTCGCCGAGTTGCGCTGCGCTTTGCTCGATCGCCTGTGCCGCCGCGGCATTGTCGATAGCGGCATCATGCGTTGCCTTTGCATCTTCCGCATTTCTCGCAGTCTCACGCGCCTGTGCGGCGGCTTCGACGGCCTTTGCCGCCTCTTCAGCCTTTTGCGCGGCTTCGACCGCACGCGCGGTAGCCTCTTCGACTCGCTGTGCTTCCTCAAGCTTGTCGAACATCTCCGATACATTTTCCGCCGCTTCAACCACCGTTTCGGCGGCATCGGATGCCTGTTCAGCCGCATCTTCGGCGGTAACGGCCGATTCCGCCACGGCGCGTTCCTGCGGCGACAGGGCATCGAAATTCTCGCGGATGTCGCGCATCGCATCCTCGGCTTCGGCCATGTTCGACGCGATTTCCCTCACGTCCTCCGCGGAGATATTCGGAGTTTCATCGGATGGGGCATCGCCATTCTCCGCAGTCTGCGGCTGGTTTTGCGGCACGGGATTTGCGGCATCCATGCGATCCGCCATCTGCTCCATCTGCGCCGCCGCCATTTCAAGATGCTCGGCCGCCATCTGCTGTCGGAAAGAAGCCTCGCTGGGATTCGCCTCGTCGAGCTTCTCCATCGCCATCCTTGCATCCTGCATCGAATGCCAAAGCATATCCTGCGCAGTGGTCATGTAAGACTGGCCATTGTCAAGGGCCTGGGCCGCATGTTCCGCTTCCGCGACTTCGCGACGCGCCTGCTCGGCATAGTCCTCGAAGCGATCCTCAAGTCCCTTCATGATTTGCTCGGGTGTCGGACCTTCCGCCCCGGACTCGGGCTGTTCCGCCGTCTCCTGCGCGGCATCGCCCTGCGATTGCCGCTGTGTCTCGGCGACAGTCTCGCCAGCATCATTCTGCTGTCCAGGATTTTGTTCGCCCTGATTATCGGCGACGGCAGCAGCCTGCGCGGCATCGGCCTGGGCGACAGCGTTGTCAGCCTGCGCACGGGCCGACTGCGCGGCCTCATCCAGACGACGAGTCAGCTCTTCCTGGGCGAGATTCGAATAATCCTGGACAGGTTGATCTACCATGTTGGCTACAGCGCGTGACTGGTCGGCGGCGGCGAGTGCGCTCTGGATCGACTCCTTAGCCTGTGCCGTCTGGGCGGCGACTTCGGGCGCGTGCATATCGTCGGCCCGCTGTTCAAACTCCTCAACCGCCTGTGCGGCTTCCCTCGCCCCTTCAGCCGCCTGGGCAGCCTGCTCGCGAAGGGCCGCAGCCTGTTCCTGGATCCTCGAGGGATCTTCAGCCGGCGGTATCGCCGCGATTTCGGAGGCCATCTCCGCAGCCTGACGCGCCATGGCGGCGGCCTGTGCGGCGGCACGAGCCACTTCAAGCGCCTCGCTTCCCATTTCGGCATAGAGAAGTTCGTAGGTGTCCCCTACCCCATCCAATTCCTTCTCGGCGAGAAGCGCGTTTTCGGCGGCGAGACGCGCAACCTGCGCCGCGCGCTGGGCGCGCTCTGCTGCGGCCTCGAGGAATGGCGTGCGATCGGCTTCCGGCTTCTTCATTGCTTTGGAAGCAAGCTCCGACGCCTCCTGCGCGAGGCGCGCGGCTTCTTCGACTTGTGCTGATGCCTCCTCGACGCGTTCCGCGACATCTTCCGCATGCGGCACGCCGTCGCGCCTTGCGCGCTCTGCCGCGGCATGGGCATCGGCGACGGCATTGCGCGCGGCTTCTGTCGCGGCATTCGCCATCTGCATCGCCTTTGCGAAATCCTCGCGGGCCTTGCGTGTCGCGCCCTGCTGCTGGAGTTCCGCCGCCTTAGCCGCAAGTTCCGCGGCTTCCTGCGCCTTCTTCGCGGCATCAGCGATTTGCTCGGTTGGGACGCCAAGTTCGCCGGCCGCGTTCTTTGCCTTTTCGGCATCGACCGCATGGAGCGCGTCGGCATGCTCCTTCAATTCTTCAACGGCAGTTTCGCGCTGCGCACCATCGGCAAGGCGCTTTGCGATTTCCATCTGCTTGCGCTGGTCGGCGGCCTGTTCGCGGAGTTCCGATGCCTTGGCGCGTAGTTCGTCGGCGATCGCGCCAAGCTCCTCCTTGCGCGCTTCTTGACTGGCATCGACGAGTTTCGGGAGTTGCTGGGCAAGCTCCTGTTGCGCTTGTGCGTAAGCCTGCAGCGCAGCCTGGTCATGGGGATTGCGCTCGAGATCGGCCGCGGCCTTGCGCTGGCGCGCGGCAAGATCCTCGATGGCGTCGGCCTTGGACCGTGCCTTGTCGAAAGTCTCGATGCGGTCCATGAAATTGCGCGCGACTTCCGCGGCGCTTCTCAGCGCCTCCGCGGCGGACTCCGCGAGTTCGTCGCGTTGCTCGTCCGGCGCGAGAAGCACTGCCTCCAGCGCCTGGCGCGCTGGATGGACCGCCTCCGCGATCGCTTCGCGAAGCGCCTCTTCGGCGGCGGGAGGAAGACCAAGGTCTCCAACGGAATTCGCGATGCGGCGCAGTTCGCGTTCGGCCTTCACTGCTTCGTGGAGAGGACCGGCGCGAAGTTCCTCGATCGCGGAATCCGTTGATGCGGGGTCGCCGAGACGCGCCACGAGCGCTTCGGTTTTCGCGGCGGCGGCGTCAAGCCTTGCCGCGGCATCCGCGAATGATGCGCGCGCGACCTCCTGCGCCTGCTTGCGCTTTTGGACCTCGTGGCGTTGCGCGTGCTGATCGATGTGGATAAGCACCTCGCGGCTTGTCGCGCTTTGCGGACCCTTCAACTCGCGGGGAAGGTTGTCCATCGCCGTTAGCCAGACGCGCAGGTTGCCAACTCCCGAAAGATCCATTTCGGAAAGATCGAGTTCCATCGTGCCGTACCAGCGGCCAGGCGCAGTGGGCAAAAGCGGAATCGAACGCCTCGCGATCGCGCCCGAAGGTTCGCGGCGGATGTTGAGGTTTGTGGCGACAAGACCCATGTCTTCGACAAGCGAATACGCCAGCGAAAGCCTTCCGTGCGGCGGCAGGCGAAGTTCAGCTTCCGCGGGCGAGGAAAGGGTGATCGCCGGTGCGGCGTCGGCCCTGACGCGGATGGCGGCGCGGTCGGCGCGATTAGTGTGGCCCGCGCGATTGCGAAGCGCTATGCCCCATTCGCCACGCGAAGATTCCGAAAGAGTAAACGACCAACGGGCGGAAGCGCCATCGTCTGCGGACGAAAGCGGAGGAAGCGGGATGTCCCCCAGCATGAGCAGGGCATCGCAAGGAGTGGAGAAGTTTGCTGACACGCTCACGCGCGACCCCGCGATATCGTCGATATCCACGACGCCCGTTTCATTCGAATACGACGCCTTGCGGGTGTATGCGGGAGGTTCGACGATGACTACGCACGAGGAAATCGAAGGGGGATCGACAACCGACACGGAATACATGCGCGTCACGCCGTTTCCACAAACCATGCGGTAGTCGAACGGGGCATCGACAGACGGGATGAGGATTTCATAGACCGCGCCATCCACGCCGTCGGAAATCTTCTGCATTCGTTCATTGGTCTCGGCGGAAGCGCCGCGCGAGATCAGTATCTCGGCGGGTTCATCAGTGCCACTTCGGGCGCGGAGGCGCAAGGAAAGCGGCGCGCCGCGAAGGCATTTCGCATTGCCTGGCTCGACGGAAAGTCCGATCGCATGGAGATTGGGAAGCGAGATATTCGGCGCTATCGCGCGGGTGAAGAGTAGTTTTCCTTGACGCGGCCAAATGGCGAAAATGGCGCCGAGGACAACAGCCGAGACCGCAACGGCCGAAAGCGCCGGGCGCATCGTGCGACCCGCGAATTCCGATTTCGCCTTGACCCCGCGGACATCCGAAAGCGCGCCCTTCGCGAGCAGGTCGATCAATTGCGCCGAGCCTTGCGACGCCGCATCCCCGCCCTGCCCCAGCAATTCAAGGGCGGAACTGATGCGCTCCTGCATTTCGGGATGACGTGTCTCGAGGATGCGCGCCATGCGCTGCGGGGTGACGCGGCTCTTGCGGAGCGGGACCACAAGCGCATGCCATGCCGCGGCGAGTGTCGCCGCGGCGGCAAGGCCTGTCAGGAACCAGCGGATCCGGGAATCGACGATTAGTATTGCCGCATCCGCCGCCATCACGAGCAATGTCGCGAGAAGGGCCACCGCAAGCGTCGCAAGAATGCCGCGAAGCCAGATGATAGAGTTGACGCGGCGGGTCATCGCCCGCAGCTTGCGTTCAACTTCCGGCGGAAGAACCGTCAAATTCCCATCTGATTTCGCTGGCGCATTCATGATCGATATCCAAGCGTGGCATTATGTCGCGACTTTAACTTCACTTCCGTGAAAACAATGCTCAATACCTGTAGTAGTCCGGCTTGAAGGGCCCGGAGACGGGGACGCCAATGTAGTCGGCCTGTTCCTGCGAAAGGGTCGTGAGTTTCGCGCCGAGTTTCGCGAGGTGGAGCCGCGCGACTTCCTCGTCGAGTTCCTTCGGCAGGCGCGTGACGCTCACCGGCATCTTCTCGTTCCAGAGCTTCATCTGCGCGAGGCACTGGTTGGTGAACGAGTTGCTCATCACGAAGCCGGGATGGCCTGTCGCGCAGCCGAGGTTCACAAGGCGTCCCTCGGCGAGGAGGTAGATGCAGTGGCCGTCGGGGAAGATGAACTTGTCCACCTGCGGCTTGATCGTCTCGCGACGGATTCCAGGCCATGCCAGCAAATCGGCGACGCGGATCTCGTTATCGAAATGGCCGATGTTGCAGACAATCGCCTGATCGCGCATCTTCGACATGTCATCGGCCGTGATGATGTTGCAGTTGCCGGTGCAAGTGACAAACACATTCGCCCACGGAAGGGCGTCCTGCACCGTTCCGACATCGAATCCGGCCATGCAGGCCTGCAATGCGCAGATTGGATCGACCTCGCTCACGCGGACGCGACAATGGCTCTCGCGCATCGCTTCGGCGCATCCCTTGCCGACGTCGCCATAGCCGCACACGAAGGCGTTCTTTCCGGCGAGCATCACATCGGTCGCACGCTTGATGCCGTCGATAAGCGACTCGCGGCAGCCGTAGATGTTGTCGAACTTCGACTTGGTGACGGAATCGTTCACGTTGATCGCGGGGAAGAGAAGCTTCTTGTCAGCCTCGAGCTGGTAGAGGCGGTGGACGCCCGTGGTCGTCTCCTCTGAAACGCCGCGCACGCGGGCGGCCGCCTTCGAGAACCAATGGGGGTCTTCGGCGAGCGTCGCGGCGATAGTCGCGAAAAGGGCGCGCTCTTCCTCCGACTTTGGCGCGGATAGGACGGAAGGATCGCTCTCTGCGGCAGTGCCGAGATGGAGCAGTAGCGTGGCGTCGCCGCCATCATCGACAATCAGATCTGGGCCATTGCCATCGGGCCAGCGCATGGCCTTCATCGCGAAGTCCCAGTATTCGGCGAGCGATTCCCCCTTGTACGCGAACACGGGCACGCCAGTCGCGGCAATCGCGGCGGCGGCGGCATCGTTGGTCGAGAAGATATTGCAGGAAGACCAGCGGATGTCGGCGCCGAGTTCGCGGAGAGTCTCGATGAGAATCGCGGTTTCGACCGTCATGTGCAGCGAACCCATGATGCGCGCGCCGGCGAGCGGCTTTGCCGGGCCGTACTTTTCGCGAGTCGCCATGAGTCCGGGCATCTCGGGCTCTTCGGTTTGGATCAGGCGGCGTCCGAGGTCGGCGAGATTGATGTCCTTGACCAGATAGTCCATTTCAAAAATCCTTTCGAAAGTGTTTGCGTAATGCGAATGGGATGGGATCAAAGTTTGAATGCGGCGCGGATGTCATCGACCTTGTCGAGCTTCTCCCACGGGAATGGGAAATCGGTGCGGCCGAAATGTCCATACGCGGCGGTGTCGCGATACGACCATCCGCGCGGTGTCTTCAGTCCGAGCGTGCGGACGAGCATGCCGGGACGGAAGTCGAAAAGGCCGCCCTTGAGGAGGAACGCCTCGATTGTCTCTTCGGGCACCTGCGAGGTTCCGAAGGTATCGACATGGACGGAAATCGAGGTTGGCTCTGCGACACCGATCGCGTATGAGACCTGGATCTTGCAGGTATCGGCGAGATCCGCCGCGACGATGTTCTTCGCGACATAGCGGGCGTAGTACGCGGCGGAACGATCGACCTTCGACGGATCCTTGCCTGAGAAGGCGCCGCCGCCGTGCGAGGCTGCGCCACCGTATGTATCGACGATGATCTTGCGCCCGGTGAGGCCCGAGTCGCCATTGGGTCCGCCGGTAACGAAACGGCCGGTAGGGTTGATGAGGAAGCGTGTCGCGTTATCGACCAGGCCATACGGCGCGAGGATATCGCGGACGATCGGCTCCATGTCCTTGCGGATGAGGGAGTCGCCATCCTCGGTCGTCATGTGCGACACGACAACTGTCTCGATCCTGGCGGGGCGGCCATCGTGGTAGCGCACGCTGAGCTGGCTCTTTGCGTCTGGACGCAGATACGGGACTTCGCCGCTCTTGCGCATCGCCGCGAGGCGACGGAGGATCAAGTGCGAAAGCGCGAGGGCCGCTGGCATGAGCTCGGGCGTCTCGTTCGTCGCATATCCGAACATCATGCCCTGGTCGCCGGCACCCTGCGTTTCGTCGGAGCCGCGGCTCACGCCCTGGTTGATATCGCCGGACTGGCCGTGGAGACGCGATTCGTAGGTAAATGTCGCGGCATCGAAACCCTCGCCCGGACGGTCGTAGCCGATTTCGCGCACGACCTTGCGGGCAATGGACTCGGAATCGATCTTCTCGAAGCCATTGCAGGTGATTTCGCCGAGGTTCACGGCGAAGTCGGTACCGACGGCAGTTTCGCAGGCCACGTGTGAATTTGGATCAGCGCTGAGGCAGGCGTCGAGGATTGCATCGGAAATCTGGTCGCACACCTTGTCTGGATGCCCTTCCGAAACCGATTCGGAGGTGAAGGTGTAGTCTCGCTTGTTACTCATTTCAGATTCTCTTTCATGCTTCAATTCAGGCTTGGGAAAACAAAATGCCCTCCGCTCCCATTTGGAACGAAAGGCATTCAGTTGTTGAACAAGTTCCTTGCGGACGCAAGGCACATCCTGCTTTCGCAGTAACCACCGCGGTGTTCATCCCGGTTGGCGCAAGACTCCACGAGGAGCCCTGACTCTGGATGCCTGTGAATTGATAAGCATTTTACTACCGATTCCGGGAATGTCAACCAATGCGCAACGCGAAGGAAAAAATGAAATTAGCGTGTTTACTTCCAAGCTGTGATGGCGCGGACAATGTCAGAGAAGCGCTGCTTTGCCGCCTTGGTCGTCTTCTCGGTATTAAGCACGATGCGCATGGCGCATGATTCGAGTTCCGCATAGATCGCATCGGTCGTGCGGTCTTCGATGAGAATCCCGGGGAACTCGCCACTACGCTTGCCATGCGCGACAAGCATCTTGATCGTGTTGCGGGTTCCCTCGGTGTACTTCCGGATACCAGCGTTCATGTCGATGCCGCTGCGTACCATTCCAACGACAAAATCGAAGACCGCTATCACGAACTCGCGATGGGCGAACATCTCCTCGACGACGGCATGGCATACGCGCTCAAGCTTCTCCGGCGTCGTACACCTGGACTTGAGCACGTTTATGCAGCGGTTTTGAATGGCGCCTACAACCTCGAGGATGGATGCCTCCATCACCTCGCGCTTGGAGCAGAAATAGCGGTAGAGGACTGTGCGGGAGATGCCAGACGCCGCCGCGATCATGATGAGCGAGACATTGTCGTAGCCCACCTGGCTGAATAGACGGAGCGCATTGTGCACAATCTCCTGTCTGCGCTGGTCATGATCGACTTTCCTTGCCATTTCACCCTCCTGCGTTGCAAGGCGCAGTTTACGCTATCGAGGTTTCCCTATCACTTTCGAATCTCGATCGCGGGCGGAGACATTAGTCCGCACGGAACGAGATTGTAGCCTTCGCGCCAGCGATTCGGATCGAACTTGAAGGTCTCGGGGCCATGCCACGCCGGCCAATCCTCGTTGAGGTGGAGGGCGCCATGCGAATTGCGGCGGTGTCCGATCACTTCGATCGCCAGCTCGCAAGCCCTGCCAGATTCTACGAAGTCCGTGATATCAACCTCGTTCGGCTCCCAGCCTACAAAGCCGGCCTCGCGTCCATCGACAAGCACGCGCACCGCGGTTCCGCGATATTCGGGGAAGGAGACGACAACTCGCTCGCCCTTGTTGAAGGCGGGCTTGATCTCCCGCGTGTACGCCACATGGCCGGCGTAGAAGGAAAGGCCCTGCTTTGTCCAGTCGCCAATGTCGAGTTTCGCTGGCGGCGCGACAATCGCAAGGTTGAGATCGTTGCGTATTTCCGTTCCGAAATTGCCGAGGATGTAGCATATCTCGAGGCCCGAATGATTGACATCGTAGTCAATCGTAAGCTCGAGCGTGTTCACGCCCTTGCGCAACACCATCGGGTCGAGACGCATCTTGCGCAGCGACGGATCGACCCACCATCCACAATCCTCGGCGAACGGCACCTGCACGCCGTTAAGCGTAGCGGACGCGCGCTCCGGGACTTCCAGCGCGAGGAAGAGATCGCCGGATGGAATCGCATCGACCGTGAAGTCGTAAGCGAGTTCCACAAGCGCATGGCGCGGCGTCTTCACCGGCTCACGCGCCCACGGCTGGACCATCATGCCGCCGCGCTTCGACGCGCCGATGTACGGCCTAAGTTCATCGTCGATGCGGAGGATTTCCTTCGCTGGCCGCATCTCGCCTTCGCCATCGAAACGATAGCGCGCGCGGTCGAGCACGAGCACGTTGTTCTCGGAGAGACGGATCCCCCACCCCTTTGCGGGAAGCTCGTCGCGCTTGGCGACCATGGCACGTGGCGCGGCCTTGCAAGTCGCGGCAATCGCGGATTTCGCGGTATTTGGAATCACGAAGATGCGAGACGCAAGCGCTGGAAGCGAAGTGCGGATTGTCCAACCGTCCTTCTCCCACTTCGCATCGGCGGGCGCGATCGCGCCTGTCGATGGATTGAACTCAAACGGTTTAGCGCCGCACGGGCCATACACGCGGACAGCGACATCGCCGCACGCGGCCTTGCGGTCGCGGCAGAGATTCGAGAAAAAGATAGCAGGGGCGGCCTCGAGGTCTTCGCCGCAGTTGCAAATGAAGAGGTAGCGGTTCTCCTTGTCGGCGCGCAGATACGCGAGCGCAGGGAGGAACTCCTTGTTTGTCGCGGCATCGACAACCGACACATTGCGCACGTCGGCGGCGAGCATATCGACGAGCCTTGCGCCGCAAGCGGACGGGCATTGCGCGGCGAAATCGGCTGCGGCGGAATCGGGCAGGCCTTCGACGAGCGCGGGAATCCGGCCTGTGAAGATCACCTTGCCGCCGGCTTTCGCGAAAGCCGAGAGGAGATCGAGGGTGGAACGGCGGATCGTCGCCATCGATGGGACGACAACGACCTTGTATGCAGCCTTCGCCATGAGGAGGCGCGGGGTAGCGCCGCGTTTCGTCTCGACCTTGCCATGGCGTTCGAGGAGGTCTTCGTCGCCGAAGTCGAAGTCGAGATGGTTGGCGAGAAGGAGGTCGCCAAGCTTATGGAACTCCTTGTCGAGCGCATCGGCTTCGCGGCCATACCAGCCGAGGGAAGCGCATCCCATCGTCCATACGCTTTCGACCGGATGGATGAAGAGGATGTCGCGGACCTCCTCGCCGCGCGTCATCACCGAAAGCGTGCGCGCAAAGTAATCCTCGACGTTGCGGTAGGAGTTCCACCACGGGGACTGGTGGAAGATCGCGGCGGGATAGTCGCGCTTCGCCTCGCCCTGCATCGTGTACCATGCGAGGTGCTGGCAGCGGACGTTGATGCCAAGGGCGACCTGCCAGTCGCCTAGCGCCTTGTGGCCGAGGAATGGGAAGTCCCAGCCGGTGCAGCCGTAGGTCTCGGAAATGCGCCAGAAGCGGTTGAACTGGTGCGCCGCCGAAGTGACCTGCTTGGCGGTCGCGAAGATGCGCCAGTTCTCGGTGAGCATGTCCATGCCTGGAGCCTGCATGTACTCATAGAAGCGCATGCATGCGCCGACGCACATCGACTGGCGGAGAAGCGAGTCCTCCTCGAGAACGTGGCCCGTGAACTGGAGGTTGTTCGCACCGCACCACTCGCCGATCTGGCGGGAGAACGACTCCGTGAAGAGGAAGCTGCAAGTGTCGTTGAAGTGCAGGCGCGACTGGGTCGCGGCCGCGCCATCGACATCGAAGAAAATCTCCATCAGGCGCGGGAGCAGATCGTAGCCGTGGCGCTTCTTGAAGGCGGCTGGAAGGCCATCGGTCCAGCAAACCGAAAAGCGGTCGTCGCCATTTCGCATGTATGTGGGGCCGTGGTTCGGCTCGTCAGAGAAGATGCCCGGGGTCGTCTTGCCGAATGCCTTCGCGCAATTCTTGCGATTCGCCTCGTGCGCCGTCGCGATGAAAGAGCGGACTGCCGCAGGATTCATCGTATCGAGGTACGTGCCGTTGTTGTGCCATGTGGAAGGAGCATCTACGACGACGTTGAAGGCGACCACGCTCTCGCCCTTCGCGGGCTTGGCGGCGGCGCCCTTGGCGACGCGCTTCACGTTCGTTGCCTTGATCGCGGCGTCTTTCGCGCATTCGAGGCGGGCGGTGAATACGGCGACAGTGTCCTTTGTCCAAAGCCCCTTTGCTGGCACCTTGGCGAGAACGGTCGCGAAAAGGCGGCGCTGGCGGAAGCGCGGATCCTTGGTGACAAGCCCGCCCGCCGCTCCAGAAGGCCAGCGGTCCTCGTCGTATAGCCACGCACGCATGTTGCGACCGGATGCCTCGTCGATGCAGGCGTTCACGCACTTGAACCATTCGTCGGAGAGATACGCCGTGCCGAGGCCGACGCGCGCATGCATGAAGAAACCACCGAGGCCGCCCTCGCGCATCACGCGAATCTGCCGGCGGCAAGTTTCGGGATCGAGCACGCCATTCCACGCCCAAAACGGCGCGCCGCGAAATTCGCTTCCCGGATTCTGGAAAGAGGTAACGAGTGAATTGTCTGCCATCTCATCTGCTCCTTTGCACTTCGGAACAAAATCAAACGACGTGATTTTAGCACAACAGGCGCTGATGATGAAAGCGGGGACACACCAAAAGATTCATGCGAAAACAAGAACCTGCGTCTTTCGCGCGATTTGATTATCGTCGCACGACATGGTACAATGACTCATCTTTTCAATGCGGGCCATTGCCTGCGCTGTCACTTTTGAGTTTTCTAGACCATGCCCAAGAAGCAACCAACTCCACCGCCCGTCCAGATTGACGAAGCCTTGCTTTTCAACCCCGACTCCCCGCCACCCGCGCAGGAAAACGGCGCACCGCCTTTGCCGCCCCTCTTCTCCAATCTCCCGCCCGCGCAGCAGAACCTGGCGATCGCCCCTGAATCGCCGGCCGATGATTCGGGCAAGGAAAGCGCTGCGCCAGCTGGAAGCGCCTCGTCACCAACTGTTCCCCCACCCCCTCCACCTCCGCCACCGCCGACGCCTCCAGCGGAAGTCCCGCCGCCGAAGGACCGTGGACCGCTTGGCTCTCTATTCGATTCGAACTTCCTGCAGTTTGCGTCGTACACGATCTGCAACCGCGCGATCCCAACTGTCGAAGACGGCCTGAAGCCCGTGCAGCGACGCATCATGCATGCGCTATGGGAAGCGGACGACGGACGATTCACGAAGGTCGCAGGCATCGTTGGTGACACGATGCACTACCATCCCCACGGCGACGCCTCGATCTACGAGGCCGTCGTGAATCTGGTAAACATGCGTTACCTCGTCGAAGGCCAGGGCAACTACGGCAATCTCTTCACGGGCGACCCCGCCGCCGCCCCGCGTTACATCGAGTGCCGTCTCACCGAACTCGCGCGCAAGGAGGTCTTCAACCCGAAGATCACCGCGTATGTCCCATCGTATGACGGCCGCGGCAAGGAACCAGTCCTCCTCCCCGCCAAGATTCCGCTCCTGCTGCTCATGGGCGCGAAGGGCATCGCCGTCGGCCTTTCGACCGAAATATTCCCGCACAATTTCAACGAGCTGATCGAAGCGCAGATAGCCATTCTCCAGAAGAAACCGTTTACGATCTACCCTGACTTCCAGACGGGCGGCGTCATCGACGTCTCCGAATACAACGACGGCATGGGCAAGATCAAGGTGCGCTCCACCATCGAGCCGCGCGACAAGAACAAGCTCGTGATTACGTCGCTCCCGTGGGGCCAGACCACCGAATCGCTCATCGACTCGATCGAGGAGGCCATCCGCAAGAAAAAGGTGCAGGTGCGCGAGATCACGGACCTCACCGCCGAGAAGGTCGAGATCGAACTTGTGCTCTCGACCGGCTCGTCGCAGGAAAAGGTGACGCAGGAGCTTTACGCATTCACCGCGTGCGAGACTTCGCTTTCGTCGCGTCCGGTCGTACTCTTCGGCAACCGCCCGTGCGAAATGTCGCTCTCCGACATCCTCCGCGCCAACACCGAAATGCTCGTCGATATCCTCAAGCGCGAACTCGAAGTGCGCGCCCGCGAACTCGACGACGCGTTCCACTCGAAGACACTCGAGCAAATCTTCATCGAGGAGCGCATCTACAAGCGCATCGAGGAACAGGAAACCTACGAGGCGGTCCAGCAGGCCGTCCTCTCCGGCTTCGATCCATTCCGCAAGCGTCTCCGCCGCGAGGTGACACTCGATGATGTCGAGCAGCTTCTCCAGATCAAGATCCGCCGCATCTCCAGATACGACATCGAGAAGAACCACCAGGAAATCGAGGGCATCCTCAGGGAAGAGGGCGAAGTACAGGACAACCTCGCTCACCTTCGCGCCTACGCGACGAAGTACCTCAAGTACCTCATCAAGACCTACGGCAAGAAGTATCCGCGCCTTTCGCAGATTGCGGAAAAGCCCTTTGGCGCAATCGAGCTGCGCGCGCTCACGGCGACGGAGCTCACGATGAAGATCGACCGCGAGAACGGCTATATCGGAACAGAGATCCGCGGCGGCGAAGAGCTGTTCAAGTGCTCCTCGCTCGACAAGCTGCTCGTGCTTTGGGACGATGGCCGCTGGCGCATGATTCCGCCGCCGGAGAAATTCTTCGTCGATAAGACTTTCCTCCTCTGTGCGCTCTATTCGCGCGACAGGCAGTACACCTGCATCTACACCGAGCCAAGCTACGGCTTCACCTACATCAAGCGCTTCACCTTCGGCGGCGCGATCCAGAACAAGGACTATCGCCTCGCGCCAGAAAAGAGCAAGGTGATCCTCTTCCAGGAAGGAACGCCCGAGCAAATCTTCGTGAAGTACAAGCCGAAAGCCAGCCAACGCATCCACCAGCAGGTCTTCAATCCAGCCGAAGTGCTGGTGAAGAGCGCAGGCGCGCGCGGCGTGCAGATGACATCGAAGGACATCGCCCGCGTCGCAACCGAGAAGCCGCGCTGGTGGGACGATGCGGAAGGATCGCCAAAGGGAGTGCTGATCTAGCGTGGACGACGCAAATGCCGCAAGCGGCGCCAAAAAGGAGAACTGACATGGCAGACGGACTAAAAGCCACAAGGCCCACGAAAACACATGGCGACATTCTCCTGCGTACGCTGTGCGGCGCCGCCGCGCTCGTGATCGTGCTGGGAGGGTTGCGCGTGGCGGCGCCGCTGATCACGCAATTCCTGATGGTCGCGTTCATCGCGATCATCGTTTCCCCACTCTACTACCTCATGCGGCGGTACAAGTTCCCGCACTGGCTCGCTGTCACGCTCCTGATCCTCGCGATTACAGGCGTACTGACCTACGCGGCGTCATCGCTCCTGCCAAGCGCGATCATGGAATTCTCGGGGAACCTGAGATCCTACGCCGCAAGCCTGCGCGAAGTATCGGCGTCGTTCCAGCACTGGCTCGCGTCGAAGAACCTCGTCATCCCCGACAAGGCGATCGAAGAGCTTGTTGGACTGGCCACGAAATTCCTCGGCGAAATCGGCGGCAAGTCGATCTCATTCCTCGGGAACCTTACAAAGAATGTCGTCATCACGCTCATCATCGTGGCCTTCGTGTTCGCGGAACTGTCGAATCTTCCGGAAAAAGTCGGCAAGCTTCCGTTCATGACAGGCAAGCGCCATGAACTGCTGGCGGATTTCGTGAAGGATGTCCGCCACTACATGGGCATCAAGGCGACGATCTCGGCGATTACCGGCGTGCTCGTCTATTTCGGACTGCTTCTCATCGGAGTCGATTCGGCGGGCATGCTCGGACTAATCGCATTCTTCTTCAACTTCATACCCGTCGTCGGTTCCCTCGTGGCGGCGGTTCCAGGCATCCTGCTCGCACTCGCCGGCAATGGACTCGGCAGTGCGATCTGGACCCTGATCCTTTATCTGGTCATAAACCAAGGCCTCGGCAACATCCTCGAACCGCGAATCATGGGCAGGGGTTTCGGCGTCTCGTCGGTGCTCGTCCTCTTCTCCGTCATCTTCTGGGGCTGGGTACTCGGCCCGATAGGAATGCTTTTCGCCGTTCCACTCACCATCGCCATCCGCAGCGCGATAACGCCGCGAAAGGAGAATGACCTGTGATCCCATCCTGCACTCCAATGCCGAAACTGGAAGAGGACTGCTACGACTGGTACGCAAGGGTCGCAGAGCGCCAGGCCCTCGTTGATTCCGGCCGCTACGACATCATCCTCATGGGCGACTCGATCACCCACTTCTGGGAAACAACGCTCGGCCCGCTTTCGTGGAAACGCTTCTGGGGCAGGCGCAACGTCCTCAATCTCGGCTTCGGCTGGGACCGCACTTGCAATCTGCTCTGGCGCATGGAGCATGGCATGCTCCGCGGACAGTCCCCGCGTTTCTTCGTCCTGAACATCGGGACGAACAATCTCGCCCAGACACCGAACTACCCTGGCGACGATGGCGAAGGCGTCGCCCTTGGCGTCGCAGAGGTCGTCAAGAAGGCGCGCGAAGCACTGCCCGATACCGAGTTCATCGTGATGTCGATCTTCCAGCGCGGCTTCAATCCATCGCCATACCGCGACCGCATCCGCGTCGCAAACGCGCGCGTGAAGGAACTCCTCGCAGGACAGCCGCGCACGCATGTCATCGACATCAGCGAGCATTTCATGCTCCCCGATGGCTCCGATCTCGACCCCGCGCTTTTCCTCGAGGACGGCACCCATCTCAACGAAGCCGGCTACCGCGTATGGGCCTCCGCCCTGGAAGCCGCCTTCACCCTTCTCGGATAACACCCCAACGAAACCAGAACAATCGGAGATTCTCCAATGAATCAATCCGCGGACAAATGCACAATCGGCGAAAAGCTCCTGCCGATCGACGCACTGCGCGAGAAAATCGCGCATATCGAGGCAACCGGCGGACGCCGCCTCGATCTCTGGAACGCCATGCTCCGCCTATCGCGTGGCAATCCTCAAGGCAACCCGTGGTTCCTGCCGTTTGTCGCAGTGATGACAGGCGATCCCGCTCTCGTGGCCGAAGCGAAGAAGGCCATCGCGAACCACATCGACACTGCGCAGGACAAAGGCAGCACTGGCTATCTCTTCAACATCTGGTGCTTCGCCTTCCCGCACTGCCGCTGGGCGCTCTGGTTCGATTTCATGCGCCGAGCCGACTACTACGCCAAGGAAGAAGCCGACGAACTCGCCGCGAAATTCCTGGTGATCCAGTTCCGCGACAACCTCGCCGGCCTGCGCGTAAAGCCCGATCCCGAATGCGTCGACAATCAAACCGCGTCGCTTGTCCTCGCCTCCTACCTCATCGGCTCGCTTTTCATCGACGGCCCTGGCAATGGCCACCTGGCGCGTCTTCTCCGCGATACCGCCGCCCCGCGTCTTGAGGCCATGATCGGCGGAATGCCGCCAAGCGGCTACGGCGGCGAAGGCTCGACCTACCAGGGACGTATCGTCGCCTTCGCCATCCCGCTTCTTCTCGAAGCACTCGAACACCTACGCGGCGAAGATCTCTTCGAAGCCCCGCTCGCCACGCGCGACGCATCGGCCGCGAGTGTCCTTCGCAGCACCCGCAACCTCTGGTTGCCAGGTGGACTCCTCCTGCCGTGGGACGACTACGGATGGCAGTTCGGCATGGCCTTCCCGCTCGCATACCTCGCGGCCCGTGCCAAAGACCCGCTCTGCTGCCGCATGCTCGAACGCGATGCCAACTGGTCGCGCTTCAACGGCTCCGGCGCCGGCTGGGGATACGACGACCCTGTCTGGACGCTCATATACTGGCCCGACCTTCCCGAAGGCGAACTGCCCGAATGGAAGCCGTGGCGCGATTCCACGCTTGGCGGAACGCTCGTCGATCCTCATGGCGACACCTACCTCATGCAGATGTGGGACCCCACGGCATTGATGTGCACTCGTGCCCACGTGAATCCAAATGCCGTCATCCTTTCCTACAAGGGGATTCCGTTCAGCGCCGACGGCACAGCCGATGAAGGCTGCACCGACCTAAACTACGAGGGCGCAGTCTTCGACCGCAACTTCGGCGCAGGCGCCGCGCAGCACATGAATCTCTCGAAGGGTTGCGTCGGCAGCCATTCGTGTCTGCTTGTAGATGGCGACCAGGGATTCCGTCCGAAGAGCGACGACTATGTACGCAGCGTTCCAGCCGCCTGCGTCGATCCCGCCGCGCCGAACACGATTGCCGGCGATGTGACAGGTCTCTACGCCAATGCGTACCCTGACGCACTTTCGGTCCGCCGACGCTCCACGCTCGTCGATGGCCGCTTCTGGCTCATCGAAGATTATGCGGCGTTCGCCAACGAACACGACTTCTCCGCACGCTGGTGGTTCCGCCCCGGTGCAACCGCCGCCGGAAAGGGCATCGACCTTCGCACGAATGATGGCGGCCTTCTCCAGATGCGTCCGCTCCTGCCTTCTGGCGAACCGTGCATACATCACGTCGATAAGTTCCCGACATGGCCAGACGATGCATCCGACCGCGTTGACTTCCCCTACCCGCGCGGCAAGACGGCCCACGGGCTGTGGATCGCATGGCCGACGCTCGCCTTCCAGGCAACGGACACATTCGCGGATGGATGGACAGCATGGCCGTGTCCTCTCGACGCCGTGCCTTGTGCACCCGCTCCGGCCGATGCCCGCCACGACCTGACTCCGAGCATTCTGCCGTGGCTAGTCGCCGATGTCCCAACCGCAAGCGACTGGCGCTTCCGCCACACCGCCACAATCCGTTCAAACTCGGCCTTGCGCCTCCCGCGCGGTCTCGACACAACCACGCGACTTTGGATCGATGGCAGGGAGATTGACATCTCTTCCGCACTCGCGACGGATCTCGTAACACCGCTCATCCCACTGGATGGCATAGTCGCACCAGGCGAACATGCGCTTGAACTCGCGGTAGCCTTCCCCGCCCGCCACACCGCCGAGCGCGAACGCGCGTCAAATCCCGACACCCCGTTGCAACTCGGTACGATCACCGACGGTCCGACAATCGCTGCCTGCGGATACGATGGCAAGACCGTCACCCTTGAAACGACCGACGGCCGCAAGTGGAACTTCGACTACGCCCTGATGGAGGACATCCCATGAACTACTCCCCCACACGCACAGACCTTGAGACATTCCTCGCGATCGACACCCTTCTCTCGCCAACCGCATCCATTGCAGAATTGACATCCGCGCTCGAATGCGACCAATGGCAGCTGCAGCAAGCCGCGCTTTGGTCGATCGCCGAAACGCATCGCGACCCAGCGCTGATCGACGCCGTAATCGCCACGCTCGACTCGCAGGACAAGCTCCGCATCTACGAGGGCAAGGACCACTGGACATACGAGGACGCCGACCCTGTCGCCCAGGAAGAGCATCGTTGCCGCTATCGCGTGAAGCAGGCCGCCGTGATGGCGCTTGCCGCCATTGCCGCGCCGCTTCCCGCAGACGATCCACGCCGCACGGCTGCGACCCGCCGCATCGAGTTCTATGCGACAAGCATGGCCGACGATTACGCGGTCCGCGCGGAAGCATGCCGCGCCCTCGGCCTTCTCGCCTCGCCCGCCAGCCGCGCCACCCTCGAACAGGCCTCGACCGATGGCGAATGGTGCACCGCGACCGAAGCCGCCAAGTCCCTTAAAAAGCTGG
>JAZQOE010000012.1:0-6045 GCA_045627705.1 Kiritimatiellia bacterium
CTGCGTGATGTCGAACCACTTCCACGTGCTGGTCCATGTTCCGAAGGCGATCGAACTTACGGAGGCGGTACTGCTTGAGCGTGTCGAGATCCTCTATGGCTCGATGAACGCGGCGGAGTTGAAGTGCCAGTGGGACGAATACCGCAAGCACAATTGGATCAACCGATTGGAGACTGAGCAGGAGATGCTGAGGAGACGCATGGGTGACATCTCGCCTTTCATGCAGTGTCTGAAGCAGCGTTTCTCGGTATGGTACCGCGCGCATCACGAGGGGCATGAAGGCACGCTCTGGCAAGGCCGCTTCGGCAGCACTTTCGTCGAAGGCGGCGGATCGCTCGCCGCTGTCGCCGCATACATCGAGTTGAATCCGATCCGCGCGCAGATCGTGGAAGACCCGAAGGACTACCGCTGGAGCAGCTATGGCGCGGCGGTTGCTGGCGACAGGTACGCACGGCTTTGCATTACAAGGATTTATAGGCCAGAAGCGAACAAGCCGGACTTCGGGGCTATTGCGCCGCAGTACCGCACGTTGCTGTATGCGAAGAGCGTGGACGCGCTCGACCATGAGAAAGTACGGAAGGGGCTGGCGGGGCATGGGAAGCTCGAGCTGCCGGTGATGCTTCGCTGCAAGGTTAGGCATTTTACGAAGGGTTTCGCGGTCGGGACGAAGGGTTTCGTGGATGGAGTGGTCGAAAAGTTCGCGGGGCACTTCAGCGAGGGCAGGAAGACAGGCGGGTACGGCATCGGGATGTGCAGGGAATGGAACGGGATACGGATCTGCTCGGCAAGGCGGTTGCAGAAGAACCCGGTGACGATGGCATAAATGGTTGAAAAGAAGAATGATGGACGAGATGGAAAAGAAGTTGAACTACTTAAAGGGACAGACAATTTAAGAATAGAAAAATGAATTACATGACGAAACGAATGGAAAGATAAACGAAGGCGCAGAGAAGACCGATGGAACCGGCAGGAGGAAGATTGAATAGGACGGCAATGATGTAGCCAAGGAGACAAAGGAGGAATCCGAAGAGACAGGAAGTTGCCGCAAGGCGACAGATACCAGCACGGTTCGTCCTGCGCATGACGGCATCTGCACACAAGACAGGAAGAAGAAGCGCGGCATCGACAAGGAAGGCACCGAGAAGTTTCATCGCGGATGCCACGGCAACCGCGACACAAGCTACAAGGCCAAGCCGCAGCAAGACTATGCGCAGTCCAGAGGCTTGTGCGATTTCCGTATTGAAGAACAATGCGAGAATCGAACGGCGAAATGTTGTCGCCGCCACGACAATCGCAAGCGAAAGAACCGCGAAGGACGCAAGACCAAGAGTTGAAAGGGCGAACGGACTTCCCCACAGCAATTCCAAGGTATCCTTCGCCGGTACATCGGCACAGTGCATCACGACAGTTGCAAGTGCCATGCTCACGACCATCGATGCAGTGCTCCCGATTCCCAGACTAGCGCCTCGCCGCGACGTGAAGGAAATGGCAAGCGCGACAAGGATCAAGTCCGCGACAATAGCCACGGGAGTGACAGGCAATGAAAGCGCCATTGCTATCGCGCCACCTAGAATCACACCGTGCATAAGCATGTAGCGAAGCGGGATCAGTTCGAGACGAAGCACGGCGATTCCGCAAAGCGGGAAAGTAGCGCCGCAAAGCGCCATCGCAATAAGCCCGCGGAAAACAGGCGGAAGCGAAAAGAGTGACAAAATCCTATCCATTCATTCCGTCCGCGGCATTCACGGCGTCAAGATCGAGATGCCGCCATCCACGCATTTGCGCAAGGTTCCGATCGTGAGTCACCACAACTATGGTTGGGATTTCGGACACCGTAAGCGACAAGAGCACATTCTCAACCATGAGCCGATTATCGGCATCGAGCGCCGCAGTCGGTTCATCGAGCAAGAGCAGTCGCGCCCTTTGCGCCAGGCAGCGCGCGAGGGAAACCTTTTGCTTTTCGCCGCCGCTCAATGACGAGAAACCGCGCTTTGCAAGATGCGTGCACGAGACGCGGGCGAGCGCTTTCGCAATTGCGTCGTCACGTTCCCTGCCATGCTCCCCCACCCCAAGGCCGACAACTTCCTCGACCGAGAGATCGAACGGAGCCGAGTCCTGCGACTGTGGAATGTAGCCAATGGTATATGGCGGAAGGTCGCCGATGCGTTTGCCATCGATCGCGATTGTCCCCGCGTCGGGCCTTTCAAGACCGGCGAGCATCTTCAACAGCGTCGTCTTTCCCGCGCCATTTTCACCGCGCACCATGATGTGGTCGCCAGGCGCAAGATGGAGCGTCAGGCCATCAAAGTGTCCAAAGCGATGGCGCAATCCCACGACATCGACCTCGACGCCAAGAACCAGACGCGCGCGCTGACGCAGCAGAGTGTACATTGTGTCTGCATCGTCAAGCGGCTCAAGTTGGGACTCGGTCGCGCACATCAAGCGATCGACAAGCGCATCGGCGATCAGCTCCGCGCCACCGCCGAAATGCGCAACGTAATCGACAGCAAGTCGGCTTGCGAGATTCGCATGGATTTTACGAATGCCGAGTCGAAGCATCATCACTGCGGCGGCCTTGCCGACAGCCGTGTCGTGGGCCTGCCATCCGCCGTTTGGCGCGTTGCGTCCCGCAATAAATCTTTCGAGTTCAAAGATGGGATGAAGCCACTTCCCGCTTGAAGAGAAGATGCACTTGTCTCCGTCATAGACGCAAAGCGTCGTGTTCGGCGGAAGCGGCTGCATGAATGGTTCGGAAGGATTCATCGGATTCATTGTTTCGAACCATCGCGCGGCGGCGTCTGGAATGCCTGGATGGAAAATGGCGGGACATCTGTGCGGCCTTCGCGCCAGTCACGCACGGCGTCAAGTCGCGCCTTGAACTTCGCCTCGGCGCCAAGACCAGTCGGGTTATAGAAGCGCTGTCCCTTCAACGAATCTGGCAGGCAAGTCATTCGCGCGATCTTGTTAGCGGTATCGTGCGCGTACTGGTAGCCCTTGCCGTAATTCAAGTCCTTCATCAGGCGCGTTTCGGCATTGCGGATTTGAAGCGGCACCGGCTCCGCCATTCTCTCCTGGGCGGCGCGCGCGGCGGAAAGGTATCCGACCTCGAGCGCGTTTGACTTCGGGGCGAGCGAAAGGTAAACAACAATCTGCGTAAGCGCCAGCGCGCATTCAGGCATTCCTATGTGGTTGCAAGCCTCCCATGCCGCGTTGGCGAGAAGAAGGGCGTTGCAGTCCGCGAGACCGACATCCTCGCTGGCGAAGCGTATGCAGCGACGCGCCACATAAAGCGGATCCTCGCCAGCTTCGAGCATGCGGGCCAGCCAATAGACCGCGGCGTCTGGATCGGAATTTCTCATCGACTTGTGCAGGGCGGAGATGATGTTGTAGTGTTCTTCGCCAGTCTTGTCATACATCAGCGCCTTGCGGCTGATGCACTCGGCAAGGACTTCCGCTGTGATAGTCGGAACGCCCTGGACATGGACGCAACTGTTCACCGCAGTCTCCAAAGTGCCAAGCGCGTTTCGGGCGTCGCCATTCGAATGGATCGCGATCTTGCGGAGCAGTTCGTCGGAGACCGACACGCCAAGATCGGCGAACCCCTTGGGGCTTGTGAGAGCGCGACGGAGAAGCGCGACGATATCGTCCTCGGTCAGACTGTTCAGCACGAAAACCTTGCATCGCGAGAGAAGCGCCGAGTTGACTTCGAACGACGGATTCTCGGTCGTCGCGCCGATCAGGATGATCGAACCTCTCTCGACATACGGCAGGAAAGCATCCTGTTGCGCCTTGTTGAAGCGGTGGATTTCATCGACGAATAACACGGTGCGGATGCCGAGCTGGCGCGACTCCTCGGCGCGCGCCATGATCTCCTTGATTTCCTTGATGCCGCTCGTGACAGCGCTGAAGTTCACGAACTCCGCCCGCGTGATGTTCGCGATCACATTCGCCAGCGTGGTCTTGCCGACGCCTGGCGGTCCCCAGAGGATCATCGATGTGATCTGGTCATTCTCGATCATCGTGCGGAGCAACTTGCCGGGACCGACGATATGGTCCTGTCCGACAAACTCCGAAAGAGTTTCAGGGCGCATCCTGCTTGCGAGCGGCTGGGTTGCGCCCGGATTGACTGCATCGAGAAGCGTGGCTTGTTTCATGGCGGACAAAACTAATCGTGGCGCAACGCCTCCACCGGGTCGAGCTGGGATGCACGATGCGCGGGGTAGAGACCGAACACAATGCCGATCGCCGCGCTGATGCCGAAGGCGAGAACGAGCGAATAGGCGCGGATCGCGGTCGGCATTCCGGTGATGCGCGTGATGAGGAACGGGATGCCAGCGCCAAGCGCAAGGCCAAGCAGGCCACCGCCGATTGAAAGGACGCAAGTCTCGACAAGGAACTGCGCGACGATCTGCCCGCGGCGCGCGCCAATCGCGCGGCGTATGCCGATCTCCTTCGTGCGCTCTGTGACCGAAGCAAGCATGATGTTCATGATGCCGATGCCGCCCACAAGCAGGCTAATCGCGGCTATCGAGCCAAGGACCGCGTTGAAGCGGCGCTTCGACGCCTCGGCCTCGCGCAACAGCGCCAGCGGGACATCGACCCTGTAGTCCTCCTTCTTGTGGAAGTGGGCGAGCATCGACTCGATAGCCTTCATGCCAGGCTCGACCGATTCGATCGAATCCATCTCGACGATAATCTGGCTAAGCTCGACGCGATCCACGGCGAAACTGCTCGACGTGCGCTGCATCTCGACTTCGCCAAAGCGCTCGATGCCCGCGTTCATCGGAATGTAAACATCGGCGTCTCGATCGGGAGTCTGCATCGCTCCGCCGCCCTCGGCATTCTTCACTATGCCGACAACCTCGAAGTAAGTCGAACCGATACGAAGCGTCTGGCCGATCGTGTTGTGGCCGGCGAGCAGTTTGCGCGCGCCTGATTCCGTGAGGACGCACACTGGCGAAGTCGAACGCATATCGGTATCCGTCAGCACGCGCCCAGCGAGAACCGGACGCGACACGACATCGAACCATGCAGGCTCTGTTCCGACCACGCGCATTTCCATCGCGGCCGCGCCGAGCATTCCCTGCTTGCGCGCGAAACGCGCGGGGACGGTGCGCTTCACGCCAGGGACAACCTCGCGGATGCGGGATTCATCGGCATACAGCAACCCGTAAACGCTCATGCGACCGCTACGCTGTGCGCCCTCCATGCCGCTTTCCGGCGGCTTTACGGAAGACAGGAGGATGTTCTGGCTGCCGGGCTTGCGTATCGCGTCGAGCGCCTGCTGGCTGGCGCCCTCGCCCACCGCAAGCATCGCCACGACACTGCCCACGCCGAAAACAACGCCAAGCATTGTAAGAAACGAACGCATCTTGTGGCGCATTACATCCTGCGCACCCATCATCGCAAGGGGAAGGAGGCGAAGCGATGTCATAGCGGAAGCTCCTCTCCATCGACGCTATTGATTGCGCCGTCGCGCAAGTGGATGCGAGTGCCGGCGTAGGCTGCGATGTCATCCTCGTGCGTAACCATCAGGATCGTGCGCCCGGCATTGTTAAGGTCCGTCATCAGTTTCATGATCTGATGGCTTGTTGGGGTATCGAGATTGCCCGTGGGTTCATCGGCCAGGATAACGGGAGGATTGTTCGCGAGGGCGCGGGCGATAGCGACGCGCTGGCGCTGGCCGCCGGAAAGCTCCGAAGGCAAATGGCGCAGGCGGTTGTCAACCTGGACCATCTCCGCCAACTCCTTCACTCGCGGCGACTGCTCTTCGGGCGGCACGCCGAGATAAAAAAGCGGAAGCGCGATGTTCTCCTCGACCGTCAGCTGCGGGATGAGATGAAAGCTTTGGAAGACAAAGCCGAGATTGCGAAGGCGATGGTCGCTTAGCGCGTCATCTTCCATCGTCGCGACATTCGTGCCGTTGAGCCAGTATTCGCCATCTGTCGGGCGATCGAGGCAGCCAAGGATATTCAAGAGCGTGCTCTTGCCGGAACCGCTCGCGCCCATGATCGCGATGAACGCGCCGGGACGTACTGAAAAGGA
>JAZQOE010000013.1:0-5434 GCA_045627705.1 Kiritimatiellia bacterium
GCGGCGTCGATGGCGGCGCGGGTCAGTTCAACGGAAGAATAGTCGCCTGCACGGAGGGCGCGGGACGCGCCACGGGCAGTCAGTTTCGAAATGTCAATGGCATCCATGCTCTACTCCACGATCTTCGGGACCTGGAACTCGTCGCCGCGGCGCAACGGCGCATTCGAAAGCGCAGCCTCCGTCTCAAGTCCATCGCACGAGACATCCTTGCGCATCTCGCTGTACACGGGCTGCCCGTACGCTGTCGGCTCGATGCCGTCCAAATTCAATTCGCCCAGCTTGTCAACATGGGCGAGCAAGGCGCCCAGCTGACGCTGGAAAGACGCCTTTTCTTCATCGGTAAGGTCGAGCCTCGCCAGATTGGCGACGTACCCGACATCGATATTCTGTTTTTCTTGCACGTTTCCGCCTTCCGCCGACTCGTGGAACATGTCGGCTTGATTGATGGATGATGATAGCGGAAAACACCCCTTGGGGCAACTTCATTCCCTTCGGGATGCGTGAATTGACACGTCACTCGCCGCAGCGTCTGCCCCGCGTATTCAAGGTTCTTCAAACTTTGAAATCGTGACTGGTTCTCGCGATACTGGATGGATGACCGTCAACAGGCACGAACGAAGCTGGTATCCGCAGTCGCCAGGATTTGCATCGGGCGCATCTGTGCGCTGCACTCCGCCAACACCATAAAACGGATCGCCGAGAAGAGGCGCCCCAGCAGCGGCAAGGTGGATGCGAATCTGATGCGGGCGACCAGTCACAAGATCGATTTCCCAGATTGTACGGTCATCAAAGCGTTTGACAAGCTTTACACGGCTCAATGACGGCCTGCCGCCGGGCGTGGCTACATGGATGTGTCCAAGTCGCGGATGTGGAACGCAGCCGATTGGCGCCTCTACCTCGAATGTGTCTGGCAAATGCGGCGCCGGGCCAGTCACGGCCCGATAGACCTTCTTCACGATTCCCTCGAAGCGCCGCGTCGTATCGCGGAACTGCTCCGCCAGAAAACGGCGCGCCGCGTTTGTGCGAGCGAGCAGCAGCACCCCGGTCGTCCCCTTCCCCAACCGATGCATGGGCACAGGCGCAGGTTCGCCCCAGCGCTCGCGCGCAAGGTGCAACACGGTATGCTCGAGGTAATGGGCGGCCGGAAGAACTGGAAGGCCGCACGGCTTGTCGATTGCGATCATCGACTCGTCTTCATAGAGAACAGGGAAATCAAGCGGGGACTCAGGTTCCTCCCACGGCGGACGAGCCCATGCAATCCGCATACCCGCGCGCAATGGTTCGTCAGGAGCAAGTATGCGACCATCGCAAGTTATCTCGCCATCTTCGCAACGCTGGCGCCAAGTCGCGACAGGCGAATGCGTGTAGCGCATCGCATAGTATTCTGCGACTGTCCGCCCTGAATCGCGCGCCTCAATGGCATCGACGTATGTGCAACCGTGATTCACGTCAAGAAATTCGTAATGCAGCCAGGTATTACCTTACGGCCGCCATCAGCGCATCGGTTTCGGCACGAAGACGCGTACCGATGCGATCCCAATCTGGAGCGCCCGGTTCGTCGAACGGCACCTCATTGCGAGTGATGGCGCCGCGTGGGAATGGACGGGGAACAATCCCGAATTTCTCGCACTCGCGGTAAATCGGGCTGTGGACAGTCAGCGCAAAGCGATGCCAGAATGCGGACTGGACAAGCCCTTCCTCGAACATCGAACGGACATTCGACATCGCCTCCAGTGCTTCGTCTTCCGTCTGCGTCGGGAAACCGTACATCAAGTACGCATGTATCATGATGCCGGCGTCAGTCGCATCGCGGCAGACGCGGCGCGCCACGTCCATGCGTATGCCCTTGTTCATGAGCTTTAGCAGACGGTCCTGCGCGCATTCCAAGCCGCCAGTCAAGGCGACACATCCAGATGCCGCCATGAGTTCAAGCAGATCTCGCGACAGCCCAGCCTCGAAGCGAATGTTGCCCCACCATGATATCGCGAGTCCACGCGAAAGTATTTCCTCGCAGAACTGGCGCAGCATGGCAGGAGGCAAGGCCTCGTCGGTAAAGTGGAATCCACGATGGCCAGTGCGCTCGACGATTGTCCCCAATCCATCGACGACGGATGCGATATCCGGCTTGATGAAATTCGCAATGTAGTCGAGAGAAGTGTCGCAGAAAAGGCAACGATGCCAATGGCACCCATGCGCGATCGTCACCTTGAGCCAGCATGCTTCCGACCAAAGGCGCGTCATCGGATTGGCCGTTTCATCCATCGCCATGTAATTGCCGAGTGGAAGATCCTCGTAGGCTGGGACAACGAACTTCGCGCCGTTCCCAGATATTTCATCCCCAGGGCAACTGCATTTGCCGATGATGGTGGAGCCGGGTGGCGGCGGATTGCCGGAAAGAATGTCGAGAATCGGCTGTGCGCCAGAATCGAGGGCCATATAGTCGAACCAGTCAAAGAGGCGTGGTTCGTCAAGCGAGCGGAGTTCGGTCGATGGATATCCGCCGCCGATTATAACCTTGGCATCTGTCTTCTGCTTCGCGCGGCGCGCGATCCTGAGCGCGCCATAGAATGCACCGGGAAACGGCACCGTGATTCCGACAACATCAGGCTTGAAATTCGAGAACGCATCATCGGCGAGCGAATCGATCCAGGTGTCGAGCAGCGTCGGCTCGGAATCCATCCAACTTTTCAGCAAGGAATAGGTCGGAGGATCGAATGCAATGCTTCCGCCATGGCTGGCGAGGTTAAACCGCGGATCAATCCCCTCTCGGACTACCATGGCAAGATCGTCGATATAGAGACTCGCGATGTGCATGGCATAGTCGCGAACGCCGTTTGCGCCATAGAGTCCATCGACATCAAGTGAATCAAGGGAATCGAAAAACGGTCCCTCGGGAAGAAATGCACGTGTCGCGATGCGACGCGCCAAAGTGGGGTTGCGTCCTTGCAGGAATGAGCGAACGGCATCGATCGTCGCAACGTATTCCGCCTCATGCCCAAGAAAGTGCCTGATGGCTGGAGAAGGCTTGCGGATGGCGCGAAGGCATTCCGCGATTTGCGAGAGTCCATCGGAGGAGAAGATGCGCTCAGCAAGGGCAATCGAAAGATCAGCCTGCGATGTGGCAATACCGTGAAGTCGCAATTCGCCGGCGAGGACGGCCGTGGCCGGATATGGCGCATTAATCTGCACCATAGGCGGAGTAATCAGCAGGACATTTCGCATTTTGCTCAAAGTGAAAATGTAACGCTTGCGCGACGGCACGCCCAGCAATTGTAGGCGACAGTCACGAAATACGAAGCTGGCAAGCGCGTGCGCGACGCGATCTTAACGCCAAGCAATGTCGTCTTTCCGCCAGTGCCCATTGGCCCGATGCCAAGCGAATTCGCCTCTTCGAAAACGCGGTCTTCAAGAGCGGCGAGCACTGGATCGGGTGAATGGTCGCCAAGGTCTCGAAGCAACTGCATCTTCGCATGCAGCCAGCCTTCGGCGCGGTCGCCGCCAATGCAAACGCCAAGAATCCCCGGTGCGCAGCCCTTGCCCTGCGCAAGCCAGACAGCCTGGAGGATGCACTTTCGTACACCTTCCAGATCGCGTCCTGCGCCCAGCGATGAATCTGGCAGACTAAACTGGCATCCCATGTTTTCGCTGCCGCCGCCCTTCATGAGAAGTCGTGCAGTAATGGGTCCATTGGCATCGCGGCGTTGCTCGAAATGGCACACAGGGGCGCCAGGCGCGACATTTGTATCGATGGACTTGCCGGAAAGGGTGTCGATGGTGTTGCGGCGCAACCACCCTTTGCGCGTTGCTTCGGCGACAGCCTCCGCCGCGGCCTCGCGCAATGCGAACTCATCGCATCCACGCGGGACATCGAAGAAGAATGTCAGGGTTCCGGTATCCTGGCAAAGCGGCACGCCGTTTTCGCACGCGAGTCCGCAATCCTTGATAAGCATGTCAAGCGTTGGCGCCGCGCGCGGATGGTCGGAATCCATCGCGCGGGCGCGACGCAAGGCCGCCGCGACATCATCGGAGATAGTCGTTGATGCGCGGCGGATCAAATCTAGAAGAAATTGGGTTGAGGTTTGCATCGTGAAGATTTTAACGGATACGGCGAATCGTCTTCGCCTTGAGAGTTTCACGGTCGATATCGACTATCGCGCCTTCAAGGGCCGCCTGACCTTCGGCGACTTCCATCTTCACAGGCATGCCCGTGCGGAACTTCCTGATCACGGCATCGATATCGCGGCCAAGCACGGAATCCACCGGACCCGTCATTCCCAAGTCCGTGAGATATGCCGTGCCGCCAGGAAGAATCCGCTCGTCGCTAGTCTGCACATGCGTATGAGTCCCGACAACCGCAGCAACCCGTCCGTCAAGGAACCGCCCCATCGAGATTTTCTCGGATGTCGCCTCGGCATGGAAATCGACAACGACAGGCGATCCCGCGGGAAGAGCCTTCAGCAATGACTCTGCGCAGGCGAATGGGCACTCGTGGGGAGTGGCGATAAAGACACGTCCGATCAGGTTCATCACCGTGAGCGGCCCGACAGGAGTCTGGACGGTCACAATGCCATGCCCCGGACAAAGCCCTGAAAAGTTCGCGGGACGCAACAGCCTCTTCTCCTGCGCAATGTACGCATCCAGGCCCTTTTGGTTCCACGTGTGGTCGCCGAGAGTGATCACATCGGCGCCGGCATCGAAAAGTTCCTTCGCGAGATCGCCCGTGATTCCATTGCCGGCCGCGGCGTTTTCGCCATTGGCCACAACGGCATGAATCTCACCAGCGGCACGGAGACGCGCCACGACCTCGCGGAACACACGCCGCCCTGGCGCCCCGACAATATCACCGACAAGAAGAACCTTCATTTGGACATCCCCAAGGGAATTTCGTTGGCGAAAGCACAACGACACATCGCACGGAAAGCATAGCAGGTTGCCACATCTTTTCTCAAGCGCACAATACAAGCATGCTTCGTTCCAATAGCCCGCGGTGAATTACAAGCGGCCTGATTGAGATAACAGCCAACAGTGAACAGATAACAAGTGTTGCTGGAGGCTGCGCCCTCAAGACCCCCGCGCGGAAGCGACGGCGAGGGCGCCGTCGCAACGCACCGAATCGACCATGTCGCCCATAACGAACAACTCGATCAACTCGACAAGAAACGTGGACCGACCGCGATTTAGGAGGGTCTTCTACTTCTCCAGTTCTTCCAGGCGCACGATTTCCTTGCCCTTGAACTGGTAGAGGATGAGGTGGAGCTGGGTGTTCTTCGCGAGTTCGGGAACGAGCGGGTCGACCGCGTAGCGGCGCAGCTGCGCGACGCCCTCCGCGGCCTTTTCCGCGAGTTCCGCGTCCGTCGCGTCCGCCTTCGAGTGCTTCAGCTCGATAATGTAGCTGTGCGGGACGTCGCCATGGTACACGCGCTCCGGGAAGAGC
>JAZQOE010000014.1:0-14565 GCA_045627705.1 Kiritimatiellia bacterium
GCGATCCCGAAGGACGCTACATCCTCGCGTATGCGCCGATTGGAATGCCATTCCGCCTGCGCCTTGATGCGCTGAAGGGGGAAAAGTGCCATGCGCGGTGGATGGATCCGCGCACGGGCCAATTCATTGAAATCGGTGAAATACCGACCTCCACCCCGCAAACATTCGCGCCGCCCACACCCGGCGAACTTGCCGACTGGGTGCTTGTCTGCGATGTGCTGGGACTCAAAGAAGCCAAATAAGGGCATAATAACGAGTTGGCCTCTTACGGGCGATAGCGCTGTCATAAACCATCTGTTACCGCTTGCGAAATGGCATGCGTCATGCTACCATGACAATTCCGTGTTGGCTTTGCCACGCTTTTGCCGTTAAAGCATAGTTTGTTCATTTCAAGGAAGTAACGAGGATGAGAAACCATTTTCTGCATGGCTTTGCGTCACTTCTGGCCGCAAGTTTCGCCGCATTGTGCGTTACCGGGTGCGCCACGAATGTGATTGTCCGCACAAATCCGCCCGATGGCGCGGTTTACGCCAGGGGAAGCGGCCGCGCAGCCTACCGTTGGGCTTACAGGGGAACGGCCAAGGCCGACCAACCCGCCCAATTCGAGATGTACTACAGCGCGATGGACGTGTTTGTCCAGTGGCCGGATGGCCAGCGCAGTGAAATCAGGCATGAAGACATGCACTTCAACAAGAAGGAAGTGCAGATGGAATTCACTCGTCCCGGCACGGTTCGCCAATAGTGCCATCAACCCCTGTCCCAGTCCGGGTCGGTCTGGCCCGTGTTTCATAACGAAGGAGATCGGAAATGCCCTCGAACAAAGCAAAGGCAGTAAAGCAACCACCGAAAGCAACGTCCGACAAGCCGGCGTCGAAGGTCGTAAAGGCCGCGCAGACAGCCACAAAGGCGTCCGCTACAAAGAAGGTGGCGAAACCGATTTCCAAACCGGTCGCAAAACCCGCTCCCGCAAAGAAGCCTGCCGTGAAGGCGGTCGCGGTCAAGCCAATCGCAAAATCTGCGAAGAAGCCTGTCGCGGCGGCGAAGGTCGCTCCGAAAACCGTGCAGAAGACTGTAGCCAAGCCTGTGGTTGCACCCAAGACTGCGCCCGCGCCCAAGGCCGTGGCCGCAGTCGCGGTCAAGCCCGCGACAAAACCCGTGTCCAAGCCTGCTCCACGCAAGCTTGTCAAGACGCCACTTCCCGCACCAGTGTCACCACGGCCGGCCCCTCGTCCTGTAACGGCGATTGTCCATCCTGTCGCAAGACCTACGCCTGCTCCCGCTCCTGCGGCCCCCGCTCGCAGCGCATACTCGGTCGCCGGTGTCGATATCGATTCCAAGATGAACGGCGTCAAGGCGATCAAGGAGATGGTCAAGTCCACTGCAACACGCGGCGTGATTGGTGGTATCGGCCACTTTGGCGGCCTTTTCGCGGCTCCTGGCGAAGGCAACATCCTCGTCGCCAGTTCCGATGGCGTCGGCACGAAACTGAAGGTCGCGGTGATGGCGCATCGCCATGGCACGGTCGGCCAGGATCTTGTGAACCACTGCGTTAACGACATCCTCGTGCTTGGCGCGAAACCGCTGTTCTTCATGGACTATGTTGGTTCGTCGCGCTTTGACGGCGACATGTTCAAGTCTGTTGTTTCCGGCCTGTGCAAGGCCTGCCGCGAGAACGGATGCGCATTGCTCGGCGGCGAAACTGCGGAGCTCCCCGGGCTTTATCCCGTTGGCGAGTATGACCTTGTCGGCACGATTGTAGGCGTTGTCGATAAGAAGAAGATCATCACGGGCAAGACAATCAAGAATGGCGATGTGATCATCGGCCTTCCTTCGGGCGGACTCCAGACGAATGGCTATTCGCTCGCCCGCAAGGTGCTTTTCGACCAGTGCGGCTTCACGGTGAATGACATGCTTCCCGGCACTCGCATGACGATTGCGGACGCCCTCCTGTCGATCCACCAGAGCTTCCTCCGCCCCGTCGAGGCCGTCATGAAGAAGGTCCAGATCCAGGGCATGGCACACATCACCGGCGGCGGCTTCACTGACAACATCCCACGCGTCCTTCCAGACAAGTGCCGCGCCGTGATCGACCGTTCATCCTGGAAGGTCCCGACGATCTTCCAGTTCCTCGGCCGCCAGGGTCACGTCGCCGACGACGAGATGTACCGCGTCTTCAACATGGGCATCGGATTCGTCATGATCGTCCGTCCCGCCGATGTCCAGAAGACGCTCGCGGCTCTCAAGGCGAACCACACCTCGCCCGTCGTAATCGGCAAGATCGAAAAGGGCGAAAAGGATGTCGTTTACCGCGACTCCATCGCCTGATCGCCTCGCGCTTCCATTTAACTGACCTCATCTTAACCATGCCCCCTGCGCGAAACCCGCGCAGGGGGTTTATTGAAAAGAAAGATCGAAGACATGTGCGGTATCGCCGGCTTGATCGCTCCGAAGCACGTTGAGACAATCCGCCAGATGACGCGGCTGATGACCTATCGCGGACCAGACGACGAAGGTTACTACTCCGATGATAATATCTCGCTGGGCCAGCGCCGCCTTTCTATCATCGACCTTTCGGGTGGTCGCCAGCCAATCGCGAACGAGGATGGCACGCTGCAGCTTGTCTGCAACGGCGAAATCTACAACTCGCCGGAACTCCGCCGCGAACTGGAATCGCGCGGCCACAAGTTCTCGACTTCGACCGATGTCGAAACCGCCCTCCACCTCTTCGAGGAGGAAGGTCCCAAGTGTGTCGCCCGTCTTCGTGGCATGTTCGCGATCGGCATCTGGAATACCAAGACGCACGAGCTCTTCCTCGCGCGCGACCACATGGGCCAGAAGCCGCTTTTCTTCGCCACGAGCGGCAAGTCCATCGCCTTTGCTTCCGAACCCAAGTGCGTGCTCGCTTCTGGCATAGTCGAAAAGCAAATCGATCTCGAAGCCCTCTGGCACTACATGTCGCTCCGCTACATGCCGGATGACCGTTCGCTCTTCAAGGGCGTGAAGAAGCTGCCGGCCGCCACCTATGCAATCTGGAAGGACGGCCAAGTCCGCACCGAGCGCTATTGGAAGCTCGACACGTTCAACAACAAGCTCGAAGGTTCCGAACAGGAACTGACCGATCGCCTCGAGAAGCTGCTCCTCGAAACCGTCGAAATGCACCTCCTCTCCGATGTGCCAGTGGGGACGTTCCTTTCGGGCGGCATCGACTCGTCGCTCATCACCGCGATGACGGCGAAGATCACTGGCAGGAAGTTCAACACCTTTTCCATCGGCGTCAACGACCAGATCAACGAACTTCCCTGGGCCGAGAAGATCGCCAGGCAGTACGACCTCAACTGGCGCACCGAGACGGTCGAGGCAAATCTCATCGGCATGCTGCCAGAAATGATCTATCACATGGACGAGCCGGCCGACCCGTTTGGCGTGGGCGTGTATCTCGTTTCGCAGGTCGCCGCGAAATACGACAAGGTCGTGCTTTCCGGCGATGGCGGCGACGAGAATTTCGCCGGCTACGACCGTTTTGCCGGACAAAAGCTCGCCCGCATGTACGGCCTCATTCCAGGCTTCCTCCGTCGCGGAGTCTTTGCGCCTATCATCGGGCTCATCCCCGAATCCTTCGGCTACAAGTCGCTCGCCGGGAAACTGCGCTGGCTCAACGATGTCGGCGGACACGCAAAGACGCCCGGCGACGCCTACGCTCGGTCGATGTCGGTCCTCCGCTTCACGCAGGAGCAGAAGGAGGCGCTCTTCACCAACAAGGCTGTCGAACAGATTGCCGACACCGATTCAATCCGCCAGATCCTGAAGTTCTTCGACGATGGAGCCGCTTCCGAGTATCTCGACAAGATGCTCTACACGGATCTTATGACGCGTATTCCCGACCAGTTGCTCGCCATTTCGGACCGCATGTCCATGGCTCACTCGATCGAGATCCGTCCGCCGCTCATCGACTACAAGGTCACCGAGTTCGCGGCTTCGCTCCCCTGCGACATCAAACTGCGCGGAACCGGTCGCGGCCTCAAGTACATCCTTCGCAATGTCGCCAAGCGCTACATGGGCGCGGATCTTGTGGATCGTCCAAAGCAGGGCTTCGGATTCCCGATCGCGAAGTGGCTACGCGGCGATCTCGCGAACTTCCAGCGCAATCTCTTCAGGCAGTCTCGCTTCGTGGAACTCGGGCTGTTCCGCCAGGAGGAGATCGATCGCCTGATGAACGAGCACATCGGCGGCAAGGCGGACCACAACTTCCGCCTATGGATCCTCATCAACCTCGAAATCTGGCACCGCATGGCCTTCGAGGGGATGTCCTGCGACGCCGCCAGCGAGTTTATCCAGAAACTCCGCTAGCAGATGATGCCCCATCCACTGTAACAGTCCCCGGGGCTTCCACCATTGCTGACGTCCCATCATTCCCCGTGCCCGCTTGACTTAGGTCGCGGCGCCAAGTATAAATGCGGGCATGGAGCATAAGGCACCAAAGCATTTTGCGTCGGTCGTGGCGATTGCCGCATTCGCATGCGCCACGCTTGCGCATGCCGATACCGTATGCTGGTCAGATGGACGCGAAGAAACCGGCCGCATCGTCGCAGGACAAAACGCGCGGATTCGACTGCACGATGGCGCACGCGTCCTTGAATGGGATGCCTCCGAACTTGCGGCTATCGCCTTCGAGCCAACCAAGGAAACGATGGAACGCGCATGGCGTTTCGTCGAGGCGGGGAAGACCGCGAAAGAGTTCACAGGTGATTCATATCCCGTGATCGAGCTTTCGGCATGCGTGTCATTGCGCGATGGAACGTCCGTAAGAGGCCACCTACTGACATCCGTGCTCTACCTCGAACAAGGCGCAAAGACATCGAAGATCGTCTTGCGCCGCAAGCTCCGCGGCAAGGAAGGCGAATCATACTCGGACATCGCGTATCCCGCATCGCTGGCCTTTGATCCCGCTCCTAGCGCATCGACCTCGCAAGCTAATTCCATCGTACTCGACTTCGATGGCGCGTCCACGATTGCGCTTGAAGATGTCGCATGCGTTTGGCGCAAGCCGTTCCCCGCCGCGGCACGCGCGTGGCGCGGCGATGCCGGCGAATTGCGCGTTGAGCGCATCGGCGGGGATTTGGTAACGGCGCGCCGCGTTGATGGCGCAATCCATGTTTCATGGAATGGCGAATGCCCAGATGAAATCCGCCGGCGAATCGTGCAGGGCGTGGCAGACGTCCGCGACTTCTTCGATGACCGCCGTCCGCTCGCCTTCGCCTCCGATCCCGACGATGGCACAACCGCGTTTTCACTAGTCCTTGCATCGCGCGCCGGCGGCACAACCCTCGATGGCGCCGCGACGCAGCCATGGCGCCTGGAAGTCTGGCGCTGGCGCCTGGGCGATGGTTCCAATATACTTCTTTCGACGCGCGCCGTGCTTTTCCGCGGTTTGCGCGCGGCTTCCGATCCTCTTCCCGAAATCCAAATCGACAACGCTGGAGACTGACAATGCATACGAAATGGTTCAACGAGGCACGCTACGGGCTATTCATCCACTGGGGTGCATATTCGGTCGCCGGACGCGGCGAATGGCTCATGAACCGCGAACTCGTCCCGCCCGAAGAGTACGCGCGCAAGTACATCGCGAACTTCACGGCGGCGAACTATGATCCCGCGGACTGGGCCGCGAAGGCAAAGCGCTGGGGCATGGGCTACATGGTCCTCACGACGCGCCACCACGATGGTTTCGCGCTCTGGGACTCGAAGGTTAATCCGTGGAATGCGGCGCGCCTCGGGCCAAAGCGCGACCTCGTCGCCCCATACGTGGAAGCGGTCCGCGCCGCCGGCCTGAAGGTCGGCCTCTACTATTCGCCCGCAAACTGGTCGCACCCCGACTATCCCGGGGCATTCTACCGCGACTGGCCGCAGAAGCAGGACTGGAAGGACGAAGCATCCCGCCAGCGCTTCATTGCCTACTACCGCGCAGAACTTCGAGAACTCCTCACCAATTACGGCAAAATCGACTATCTTTGGTTTGACGGCTGCATCCCCGAAAACATCGATGGCGGCGAAACACTCAAGATGGTGCGCGAACTCCAGCCGGGCATCATCGTGAACAACCGTCTCGGCGAGCCATTCGACGTGAAGAACTCCGAGCAAACCGTCAATCCGCCGAAGCAGGACATCGACTGGGAAGCCTGCATGACTCTCAATTCAAACTGGGGTTACTTTGCTGGCGACCAGCGTTGGAAGCGTCCGGTGGATGTGATCGAGCTTCTGATGCAGTGCGCGCAGGACGCAGGAAACCTGCTTCTGAATGTTGGTCCGCGCGAGGATGGAACCATCCCCGAGGAATCCGTCGCGATCCTCGATGAAGTCGGCGCATGGCTCGAACACAACCGCGAGGCGTTTGCCTGTACGCAGCGGCACCAGTTCTCCTGGTGCATCCCCGCGCGACCCGTGATGCGCCGCGGCAACATCGTTTATCTCTGCTTCCTGATCGACCCGTGCGGCGAATTCGCATGGGGCGAACTCAAGAACAAAGCGATTCGCGCGTGGCATGTCGATGACGGCACACCCGTCAAATTCCGGCAGGAAGGCCGTCGTCTCTTTTTCGAGGATGTCGGCTACAAGTACCCTGCGCGCATTGTCGCACTTGAAGTCGAAGGCGAACCAGAAGCGAACTTCGCCCAGACATCCTTCTGGATTCCCAACTGACCCTGATTGCCTACAATTGCTTAAAATGCTGTAAATTACACACTAACAACTCTTAAATAGTCTGTCCCTTTAAGCAAAAACGGCGCACCGTTTTTTAGGGCATAAGTAGCTTGATGAAGAAGCCGCCGACGACCGAACGGGCCTGGAATCCGGCGGGCGTCGCCGTGTCGGTCCAATACCAGTCTGTCATCGGGGCGCGAATCGGAGTGCTGTTGTAGAAGTCCCAGAGCGGTTTTATCAGCGCTTCGAATTCATCCTTGTCGGCCGCCATTGTCGCGACCCATACCAGCCAGTCGGACTTGGTGTAGGCGCAACGGGAGTCGAGCGGCAGGCCGTATGCCTTCTGACGGCGCAGGGCGCCATGCGTTTCGCCCGCATAGAAGGATTCGGGGAACAGGCCGAGGCCGAGAATCTTGTCCCAGACCGCATTGTACTTCATGCTGGTCGTGCCGGGCTGGTCGAACGCAAGACGGTATGTACCGTCGCCATTCGATGCGCTGTCCATGAAATCCTTCGCCAGCTTCTGCGCCTTGGATTTCATTGCCGTCGCCTTCTTCTTCATTCCAAGCTGGCCGTAGATCAGGCCCATGCATGCAATGCCGACAATCGCCTTTATTGCGAGATTGCAGTTGTGCGCAAGATGGCCCGCGAAATCGTCCGTGCAAAGCTGGTTGCCGGGATCGGCGCCGTTCGCAAGCAGGTAATCGACCCATTTCTCCAAGAGCGGCAGGTGCTTTTGGGCATCAGACGTGTCGCCTGAGTAGCGGGTCGCGAGCGCTTCCATGATGATCATGTTCGCGCATTCCTCGACGGGCATCTGAGCATCTGGAAGCTGCTCGCGCGTTTCGCAGTTCGCGCTGTAGCGCTGGAAATCCACGAACGGATAGCGTCCGGCGTCGTGCGGCGCGAAATCAAACGGCCAGCCCTTTGACTCCGCGAAGTTGAAGATCGGCCGCATCATCGCGAAGACGAGTTCGGGCTCCTTCAGGAAAAGCGGACACGACGGATAGCTCACATCGACAGTTGCCGCGCAACCGTTGGAGAAACATTCCTTCGAGACGAAAAGCAGTTCGCCATTCTCGTCCTCCACGAGCTTGTGGGCGGCGATGGACTGGCGGTAGGCGAGGTCGAGAAGGTCCGCGTATTTCTCGCCGCCGACACTGATGGCTTCCTCGTGCAATTCGTCCTCGAAATCCGAGCACATGTCGAGGATGTCCAAGGCGTCTTCGTTGGCGGACTTGAGCGCGTCCTCCATCGTTGGCCAGCGTTGTGTCCAAAGCGCGGCGCAAGGCTTGCCATGGACGAGGAGCGATTTGCCAAAGTCATCGTAGCCGACAAGGAAGATCGCTTCTACGCGGTTTTCAAAGTCGAGATTGACACGGAGCGAGATGAAGTCGAGGTCCACGGTGTCCAGCGCGCCCTTGGGGAGATCGGCGCGTTTCACGTGGTCGTCCGCCGCCGCATTGTCATGCGCTGTCATGACTCCGCGGCGAGTGAATGTGGAAGCAGTTGCATCTTCCGCGGCGAGCCAGAGGCGGCCCCATTCGATGCGTAGGTTGTCGCCATCGCGCCCTAGCGGCTTTTGGTCGCGCGCCTCCATCCAGATCGCCGAAAGAGGGGCGAGCGCGCGCTTGCCGGTTTTGACGGGGCTGTCGCCTGCGCGATCCATGCAGAACTGGCTTGAGAGCGAGACTGAAATTGAAACGGTGTGGTCGGCGCCGTCGATCGGGATGAAGGAGACGCTGAGATACCCGACGGGGCGGGACATCAGCACCAGGTCTTCCGTCATCAAAAGCGGGGAAATGAACACGGCAACGAGCTTGATGCCGCCGGCCGAGAAAACATAGCAGGATGAACACGCACGGATTTCAATGGAGTCCTGCGTCATTGCCGGTTCTGGACCAAGCCCCATGAATCGATAGTCTTTGCCATCGATTGTCGCGATGCCGAGCATCGTGTTTCCGGCGCCAGTCCAATGGGTGGTGTCGCGGTCGGTGAGTCTATCCGCGGGCGACCAGACCGAGAAATACGGATCAAAAGTAAAGAGAGGTACTGCCGGAGGACGAAAATTCATGGTTGATATCATAAATGTCATAGGCTCGACCTACAAGCCAATAGTTGGTTTGCGCATGAGGGTAGGGCAACTTACTTCTTTCCAAAAAAAAGATATTTGCGTATCATTCGCGCATGAACACCGATAAAAATTCGACTGGGAAGCGGTCTTCCTGGTCCAGCCAGTTCGCATTCGTTCTCGCCGCCGCCGCATCCGCGATCGGCCTAGGCAACCTTTGGCGTTTCCCCTATCTCGCGGCACAGTATGGCGGTGGCACATTCATCGTCATCTATCTGGCGTTGGTGGTCACACTCGGGTTCACGCTGATGACGACCGAAATCGCAATCGGCCGCATGACGCAGCAGAGCCAGCTCACCGCCTATTCGCGTCTCCACAGGGGCTTCGGCTTCCTCGGTCTCCTCGGCACTGTCATTCCGCTTCTCATCGTTCCATACTACTGCGTGATCGGCGGCTGGGTGCTCAAGTATTTCTGGGCCTATCTCCAGATGGTCATTCATCCCGGGACGAACCTCCTCGCAGATTCCGGCGCATTCTTCGGCAACTTCATTTCCGCGCCGTTCGCGCCCTTTGGCTACGCGATGATCTTCATCCTCGCGGCTTCCGCCGTCATCGTGCTCGGCGTGAAGAACGGCATCGAGAAATCGAACGCCATCATGATGCCGCTCCTGTTCCTCATGGCCATCGGCATTTCGGTTTATGTCTGCTTCCTCCCAGGCGCCGGCGAAGGCCTCAAGTACTATCTCATCCCGAACATGGATTCGCTCCGCGCGGTTGGCGAAGATGGCGTCGCCCACTTCTCGGTCGCCCAGCTTGGCAAGACCATCCTCGGTGCGATGGGCCAGATGTTCTATTCGCTTTCGCTCGCCATGGGCATCATGATCACCTACGGCAGCTACATGCGCAAGGAGGACTCGATCGAGAAGTCCGTCCGCCGCATCGAGATTTTCGACACCCTCATCGCCCTCATCGCCGGCCTGATGATCATTCCAGTGGTTTACATGTTCGCGGTGAAGACCGGCACGCCCGTGAAGGAAGCCATGAATGCCGGACCCGGTCTCATGTTCATCACGCTCCCGAAGGTCTTCGCCGACTTCGGCGTTGCCGGCGCATGGATTGGAATGTTCTTCTTCCTCCTCGTGATCTTCGCCGCCCTCACAAGCGCAATCTCGCTCCTCGAGGCGTGCGTGGCGTCCGTCTGCGACCTTCTCCACATGGAGCGCAAGCCCGCCACTTTCTTCACGACCGCGCTGGTATGCTTCCTCGCGACATTCTCCGCGGTCGGCTATGGCCCGTGGGCGCACGTCACGCTCTTCAAGATGCAGTTCCTCGACTTCTTCGACTTCATCACGAACAGCGCGCTCATGCCTATCGTCGCCGCAATCACGTGCATCTTCGTCGGCTGGGTTATCAAGCCCAAGGCGGTCGAGGACGAGCTTTCCGCCTGTGGTCACGAGTTCCGCGCCCGCGGTCTTTACAGCGTGATGGTGAAGTTCATCGCGCCAGTGCTCGTGATCGCCATTCTCGTTTCCGAGATCCTCCGCGCTCTCGGCGTCTTCAAGATCTAAAGGAGGCCCGCCATGGCCAATGGCATTGTCGAACTAACCGCCCAGACATTCAATGACGCTATCTCCACGGGTGTCGTCCTTGTCGATTTCTGGGCCACCTGGTGCGGCCCTTGCCGCGCGCAAGGTCCTATCCTCGAGCAGGTCGCCCCAGCATTCGACGGACGCGCCACAATCGCGAAGTTCGATGTCGATTCCGACAACCGCGAACTTGCGAAGTCGCTCGCCATCCGCAGCATCCCCGCACTGCTGCTCTACAAGAATGGCGAAATCGTCCAGCGCTTCAATGGGTTGACGCGCCAGGACGAAATCAGCGCGGCGCTTGAAAAAGCCCTGGCTTGATTTAACGGCGCACCGCATGAAGCAGTCCGTCGCAAAAGTCTTGGTCCGTCGTCCAATCGGCGGCGGTTACAACTGGCTTGAACTCGATGTCCCGGCCATAGCCGCCGGAGCGCGTCCAGGCCAGTTCGTGCATCTGCGCGTGCCAGCGCTCGAGGATTCAGCCTTGCGACGTCCATTCAGCATTTGCGACGCGCGCGATGGACGAATCTGCATCCTCTACAAGGAGGTTGGTCGCGGTACTGCTGCTATGGCCATGCTCAATGCCGGCGATGCGGTCGATGTGATCGGTCCCCTCGGCAATGGTTTCCCCGTCGATATTCCAAACGACGCCACACCAATACTCGTGGGCGGCGGTTACGGTGTCGCCCCGTTGCTATTCCTCGCCCGCACGCTCGCCGCAAACGGCGCAAAGCGCGGCCTGCTGATGGCCGGCGCCCGCACCGAGGCCGACTTGCTGTTGCGCGGTCGCTTCGTCGAACTCGGCTGGGATGAATGCTTCTCCACGGCGGATGGTTCGGCTGGCACGCGCGGATTTGTGACGGACGTGCTCGATGCGTGGCTTGCCGCTAATCCATCCGCAAAGGCTGTGTTCTTCGCTTGCGGTCCAGATGGAATGCTTCGCGCTGTTGGCGACCGCGCAATCGGCCGCACTTCGGCTTCGCCGCGAATCGACGCATGGCTCTCGCTCGACAAGCACATGGTGTGCGGCATAGGCGCCTGCCTGGCATGCATCCAGGAATTGCGCAATGCCGATGGAACCACCCGCCTTGGACGCGTTTGCAAGGATGGCCCCGTCTTCGAATCCCGCGAGATCGTTTGGCCCGCGAAGTGACGAGTGTTGTCGTTTGGCAGCCCGCCTCACTCCGCCAAATTATCCCTTACCTTTTGCCTCTTACCTTTTACCTCTTGCCTATTTCTTCCTGGGTTGCCATGAAAAACGAAATCGGTGTCTTGAATGGTTTGCGCAATGGCGGGCGTTGCTTCGACCATGTCGCGAAGTTTGGCTTGAAGTGCTGCCAACTCGTGAGCTGGGACGTATCGCTTGCGACTCCCGAAATCGCCGATGCCGCCCGTGAAGAGGCCCTCGCCGCCGGCGTGCGGATTACCGCGATGTGGTCCGGCGTGCCAGGTCCTGCGGAATGGAATTTCACGAAGGGGCCCGTCACACTCGGCCTCGTCCCGCCCGAATTTCGCGCGATGCGCATCGACGCACTGAAGCGCTGGGCCGATTTCGCATTGCGTCTCGGCGCCCCCGCGATAATAACGCATTTTGGCTTCTTGCCCGAAAACATGACGGACCCGCTCTACGATGGCACCCTCGCGGCGCTTGTCGAAATCGGCTCGTACTGCAAGTCGCTCGGGCTTGGCTTCTGGCTGGAGACAGGGCAGGAAACACCCGTCACGATGCTGCGCTTCATCGAAGAGTCCGGGCTAGACAACCTTGGCATAAATCTCGACCCGGCCAATCTCATCCTCTACGGCAAGGGCAATCCAATCGACGCGCTGGATGTGTTCGGAAAGTATGTACGCAACATCCATGCGAAGGACGGCATGTACCCGACCAATCCGCGCGAACTCGGACATGAAGTGCCGGTAGGCGAAGGGCGCGTGCGCTATCCCGCATTCATGCGCCGCCTGGAAGAAATAGGTTTCACTGGCGAATTCATCATCGAGCGCGAGATCTCCGGTGAACAGCAGGAGCGCGACATCCGCAGGACTGTCGAGAGTCTTCGCGAATGGATGGATGCGCTCGAAAACGCAAAATGAGCGACACCGTTCCATCCGATGAGAGGATGCCGTCGGCCCTGCCATTCATCCTTGTTTCCGCGTACATCGGCGCACAGATGATCGCGGACATCGCGAGCTTGAAGATCGGCGTGGTTTTCGGACTTGCCGTTGACATGGGGACGTTCGTTTACCCATTCACCTTTACGCTGCGCGACATGGTCCACAGGGCGATAGGCGCACGCGCGACACGAGGCGTGATTTTCGCGGCGGCGGCGATCAATCTCGTCATGGCCGCGTACATGTGGCTCGTCTCGCTCGCCCCCGATTCCGAAAGCTGGCAATTCGGGGAATCCTTCCGCACTGTCTTCGCGCCGGTGTGGAGGATTGTAATCGCGTCGATCGCCGCGGAGGTTGTCAGCGAGCTCGCCGATACCGGCATCTACCAGCGAATCCGCGAACGAGCGCCGGGAAAGATGTGGCTGCGCGTATTTGCAAGCAATGCGGTTTCCATGCCGATCGACAACCTTGTGTTCGCCTTCGGCGCTTTCGCATTCGCGTTGCCGTGGAATGCGGTGTGGCAGATTTTCCTGATGAATCTCGCAGTGAAGTTCGCCGTGACGCTATTGAGCCTTCCGTGGATTTACGCGCTTCCGGCGAAGTTTGACAAAGTGTAGCGGCCTTTTGCAAAGGAGAAAACGATGGACTATCCAAAGAAAATCGCGCGCATGGTAAAGGATGCGCGAGACCTGCGTTTCAACCTTCTCTCCGATCCATGGCGCCCTGCATACCACTTTGCGTTTCCCGAGGATGACGGGCGCCCGGGCGACCCGAATGGCGCATTCTTCGCGAACGGCCGATATCATCTGATGTACCTCTACAACCGCACTGGCGACGGTTTCGCATGGGGACACGCCTCCAGCAAGGATCTGCTGCATTGGCGTTTCCACCCTGACGCAATTGGGCCGGGCGAGGGCGACGAAGGATGCTTCAGCGGCGGTGCGTTCGTCGATCGCGATGGCCGCGCGTGGCTTTCCTATTGGGGACTTTGGGGCGCGCGCGGAATCTGCCTTGCGTCGAGCGCCGACGAGCATTACGACAATTGGACCAAGCATCCCGCCAATCCCGTGATTCCCGGCACCGATTTCGGGTTCTGCGAAACGCAGGACAAGAATGGCAAGCCCCTCGCGTATGGCACTGCCGATCCGTCTCAAATCTGGGAGAAGGGCGGGCGCTACTACATGCTTACCGGAAATCTGCCGTTGCTCAACAAGTTCGGGCGCGTGGACAATCCCGAGCCTCGCTTCACGGGCGACCACCTCTATCTTTTCGTCTCCGACGACCTCGCCCACTGGGAATACCTCCACGAGTTCTACGAGTCGAAGCGCAAGTGGACAGATGCCAGCGAGGACGACATGTGCCCCAGCTTCCTGCCGCTTCCCACAACGCCGCGCGGCGGGAAATCTTCTGGCAAGCACCTTCTCCTCTACATCTCGCACAACAAGGGCTGCCAGTACTACATCGGCAAGTACGACGAAACGCACGACCGCTTCCTGCCGTCCGACCATGGCCGCATGACGTGGAACGACAACGCATACTTCGCGCCTGAATCGGTTGTCGATAACAAGGGCCGCCATGTGATGTGGACTTGGATATTCGACGATCGTCCAGAGGAGGTCTGGCGCAAGCGCGGGTGGAACGGAATGTATGGGCTGCCTCGCACGCTGTGGCTTGGCGGAGACGGCAAACTCCGCATGGCGCCGGTCGATGAACTGAAGATGCTGCGCCAGGGCGTTCATTCGCGAAGGGGAATATCCATTCCGGCAAATTGCGAAATCAATCTCGACAAGTACGGCAAGGAACTGATCGAGATGGAGATTGTCTTCAAGCCATCGAAATCGCGCAATCGCTACGGCGTCAAAGTCTGCCGCTCCTCCGACGGCCGAGAGGAAACGACAATCGGCTACGATTCCGCAAAGGGCGTTTTGTTCGTTGATACGACAAAGTCCGGATTAAGCGGATTCGGACGGAAGATCGTTGAAGAGGCGCCTCTCAAGCTGGCTGATGGCGAAGACCTCAAGCTGCGTGTTTTCATCGACCGCGGCATTGTCGAAGTCTTCGCCAACGACCGGCAAGCCATTGCCCGGGCAATCTATCCCACACTTT
>JAZQOE010000015.1:0-6967 GCA_045627705.1 Kiritimatiellia bacterium
TACAGGCAGTTCCTGCCAGAGTCCCGCAGAGTTGTGGTCAAAGTCGGCACGCGAGTGATCGCGCAGCCTTCCGGACGCCCGGTGGCGCATCTGATGGACGGTTTGGTCAAGCAGATCGCGGACCTTCGCAAGAAGGGCTACGAGGTCGTGCTTGTAACATCAGGGTCGATTGGCGCCGGCATGGATTCGCTCGGCATCGCCGAACGCCCCAAGGCCGTCCCGGACCTCCAGATGTGCGCCGCTGTCGGCCAGGCGAAACTCATGGCCACCTACGAGCAGCTCTTCAAGACCTGCCACATCAAGGTAGGACAGGTCCTGCTCACGCACTCCGACTTCCAGCACCGCATCCGTTTCGCGAACGCAAAGCGCACGATGGAGCATCTTCTCCGCCACGGCGTGCTGCCGATCGTGAATGAAAACGATGTCGTGGCCGACGAGGAACTCAAGGCTTCGCTGTCGCTTGGCGACAACGACCACCTTGCCGCGCTCGTCGTGAAGATGATCCGCGCCGACCTGCTCATCATCCTCACGACCGTCGATGGCGTGCTCGCGCCGAAGGCGAACAACCGCATGGTGCGCATCCCATGCATCGAATCGCTCGGCCCGGAGATCCTCAAGCTCGTGAATCCTACTTCCGGCGGCATATCGAAGGGCGGGATGGACTCGAAGCTCCAGGCCGCGAAACTCGCGTCACGTGCCGGCTGCACTGTCCTCATAGCCAACGGGCGGAAGGCCGGCATACTCCAGAAGGCCGTCTCCGGCGAGGATGTGGGAACACTCATCCTGGCGAATATCCTTTGAGACTGAAACCGCCGACATGGATGGCGCAATGAGCGATACCGATACAGCCGATCTCAAACCGCCGGTACAACTGCCGCAGGAAAACGCGACCGTCCGCCTCGAACCTGCGACTCCGCTCGATTCCGGCCATGGCGACATCGATTCCAGCGTCCTCACGCAGTATTCGATCATCGACAAGATCGGCGGAGGCGGCATGGGCGTGGTTTACCTTGCGAAAGACCGCAGGCTCGGCCGGTACGTCGCCATCAAGCGCCTTTCGTCGTCAATGCAGGTTGTGACGGCGCTCCGCCATCGCTTCATGCACGAGGCGCGCGCGGTCGCGGCCTTGAACCACATACACATTGTCCATGTTTACGAACTGGGCGAAGACGACGACGGCCCATACATCGTGATGGAGTACGTTGCCGGTCCAGGCAAGCCGCAGTCCGATGGACTCCCCTGCCCTTCGCTCACGCTCGAGGCGCAAGTCGCGAACAACGGGCAGATGTCCGTCAACAACGCGATCGACCTGCTGGTGAAAATCGGCAAGGCCATCGCATACGCACATTCCTGCGGCGTGATCCACCGCGACCTCAAGCCCAGCAACATCCTCCTCGATCCACAGGGCGAACCCAAGATCGTCGATTTCGGACTCGCGCGCCTCAAGCAGGGCGATGAAAGCCATATCACCGCTCCAGGCGAAAAGCTTCTCTCCCTCGGCTATGGCGCGCCAGAACAGGAGCAGGACGCGAGCGTCTCCGACGAACGCGCCGATGTCTATGGTCTTGGCGCCCTGCTGTATTTTGCGATCACCGGACAAAACCCGCGCTACTTCCGCGAACAGGATATTCCGATCTCCCTGCGCGAAGTGCTGGTGAAAGCGCTGGCCACAGACCGCGAACGCCGTTGGTCGTCGGCCGCGGAATTCACCGACGCCCTTTCCGCGATCCAGTCGCGCACCCGCATCGAGATGCCGACCGTGAAGACAACCTGGCGTTGCAAGTGGTGCGACACCGTCAACCCGCTCACCATCCACTACTGCGCGGAATGCGGTTGGGATGGCGCGGAGACTTGTCCCGAATGCGGGGCGGAAACCTTCTTTGGAATCCAGTTCTGTCCGACATGCGGCGCCGATGCGCGAACCTACGAAACCGAGTCCGGCCTGTTGCGTCGCGCGCAAATGAATCTCGATGCCGGACGCTTCGAGAAGTCGCTCGCCTACGCAACCCGCGCACAGGGCTTCGAGCCCGCCGGCCCGACGGGACGCCAGATGGTCAAGACGGCCCAGGAACTCCGTTCCAAATCCGAGCGCCTGATAGCGCGGCGCGACGCCCTCCGCGGGCTTGTCGCGCAAGAAACACGCGCGGAGAATTTCGAACGCGCCCGCGCATTCATCCTCGAACTCCGCAAACTGAGCCACGACGACACCCTTTTCGCGCTTGAGGAGCAGCAGATTCCAGCGCTCATCCGCAAGCGCGACACCCAGCGCGCAAGCCGCGCGATCTCCGAAGGCGACTGGCGGACGGCAAGGGATGTGGTTGATCGGCTGTTGCATGACGGCGCCAAAGACGATCCAGAATGCCGCGCACTGCAATCAAGGATCAAGCACCACATATTCGCGATGAAATCGTTCAAGGTCTTCGTCGCAATCGTCGCTGTTGCGCTTGTCTATGTCCTTTCACTCGCCCCGGCATCCCTCGCGTTCCCGCAGGGCGGGACGATCCCGCTCGTTTACCGCCCAGCCCTGGCGCTCCACAAGTCCGGTCTCCTGGCGCATCCGCTCCAGACATACGCGGCATGGTGGGGAATCGATGAAATCGGTGCGCCACAAACACCGTTCATAGAGCCATTCTCGCCCATCGAGTTTCCTGAAATCCGCTCCTTGCGCGATTCCTACGCACAGCAACTCGCCGAGCTCAAGGGCGAACAGGATCGTTTCGACGCCTCATGGCCGGAAGAGTATCTGCGGGAACTCGACGCCCTTGCCGAACGCCGCCGCGCCGCCGGCGACTATGAACCGCTGGTGCTGACGCGCTCCGAGCGCTCGCAGTTTGATTCGAGCCGCGCAATCGGAGAGGATTCGCCCAAGGACTTCCCGGAACTCGCCGCGCTAAAGCAGAAGTTCCGCCAGCTCAGCGCAAATTCCCGGGTCGATTATTTCCGGCGTCTCGTCAACCTCGCCACGAAATACCAGAACGACCTTTCCAGCCTTCTCAAGAACTACACGAAGGAAAACCGCCTCGCGGAAGCCGAGCAGGTAAACCAGGAAATCCAGCGCATCCGCGAAGACGCGATGCTGCAGGAGGCGGAAACTGTCCTCGCGGAGTATGCCTCTTCCAACCCCGATGAACCGACTACCGCGACGCTCGCGACTGTCCAACCCGCAGCCGATAGCACGAAGGAATTCATCTCTTCGTTGCGCGATGAATTTGAAAAGCATCTCGCCGAAATCGACGATGAATACGAACGCAACCTCGAAGCATGGCCGGTGCAGTATCTCGAGAATCTGAAGCGTGTGGTTTCCGACTACCGCGCGAAGGGCGACTATGGTGGAACGCTCGCCGCGCAGAATGAAATGGAACGCTTTGAAATCTACGTATCGATCAGGGAAAGGGATTCTACCGGACTCCCCGAACCACTCGTCAATCTCCAACGCCAGTTCATCGATCTCTACAACGGCTACTGCGAAACCCGCGCGCATCGTGTCGCCGATCTCGCCGAACAACAAATCGCCACGCTCAAGCAGCGCCAGGCTGAATTCGTCCGTTCCGACGACATGGAATCCGCTTCGCAGATCGAATCGGAAATCCGCCAGATTCGCGCCCGCCAGGAAGTCATCGAGGCTAACGAGATTCTCTTCCCGCATCCCGATACCGACGCCTCGACGGCGCACGAGTGATCCACAAAGACAAACTGGCGCCCGGAGCAAACGATTTGCGAAATCCAAGCCTAGCCAAACGGCAGATGCCACGACTTCTCGACGATCCTTGGCTGCAGCCATACGCGGCACAACTTCGCAAACGCGAGGAAATGGCCGTCATCCGCGCCGCCGACCTCTCGCGTGGAACGAAATCCCTCGCCGATTTCGCTTCCGCCCACGAGTTCTTCGGCCTGCACCGTACGCCATCGCATGGCTGGGTCTTCAGGGAATGGGCGCCGAACGCCACGGCGATATGGCTCGTGGGAGATTTCTCGGATTGGCGGATCGAAGATGGGTTTGCACTCCACCGGGTTTCCAACGATGGCACATGGGAGATTCGCCTCCCTGCGCAGGCAATCCACCACGGCCAGCACTACCGCCTTGAAATCGCATGGAACGGCGGCCGCGGCGAACGAATCCCCGCATACGCGCGGCGCGTCGTCCAAGACCCATCGACCAATCTCTTCTCCGCGCAGGTCTGGAATCCGCCGGAACCCTACCGATGGAAGCATCCAGGCTTCAAAGTCCCAGGCGACAGATCCCCGCTTATCTACGAGGCGCATGTCGGCATGGCCCAGGAGCGCGAAGGCGTTGGGACATACGATGAATTCCGCCGCCTGATTCTCCCGCGCATCGTCGCCGCAGGCTACAACACGCTGCAGCTCATGGCGGTCATGGAACATCCATACTATGGATCGTTCGGATACCATGTGTCGTCGTTCTTCGCGGCAAGTTCGCGCTTCGGAACCCCGGAGGAACTGAAGGCGCTCGTCGATGAAGCCCACGGGCTTGGACTCTCGGTGATCATGGACATCGTCCACTCCCATTCCGTGCGCAACGAGCGCGATGGGCTCTCGCTCTTCGACGGCACGCCCCACCAGTATTTCCACGATGGCCCGCGCGGATGGCACTCCGCATGGGATTCCCGCTGTTTCGACTACGGCAAGACAGGCGTGCTGCATTTCCTGCTTTCAAACTGCAGGTACTGGCTTGACGAGTTCCACTTCGACGGCTTCCGTTTCGACGGCGTGACCTCGATGCTCTACCACAACCACGGGCTGGGCGTTGACTTCATGGATTACTCGCAGTATTTCGACGCGAATGTCGATGAGGATGCCTGGATCTACTGCCGCCTCGCGAACCAGGTAATCCACGAGGTGCGTCCCGATGCCATGACGATCGCGGAGGATGTAAGCGGCATGCCCGGACTCGCCGCGGAAATAGGCGATGGCGGCGTCGGGTTCGACTATCGCCTCGCAATGGGCGTAACCGAGATGTGGTACAAGCTCGTCCGCGATTTGCGAGACGACGATTGGCCGATGGGTTTAATATGGCACGAACTCACCAACCGCAGGGCCGACGAGCGAACAGTGAGCTATGTCGAGTCGCACGATCAGGCGCTCGTTGGCGGAAAGTCGTTCATCTTCCAGATGATGGATGCAGCGATCTACGATTCGATGGCCTGCGGCAGCGGAGGGATTGTGGCCGAACGCGCGATCGCGCTGCACAAGATGGCGCGTCTCGCGACGCTCGCCACGGCTGGCCACGCCTACTTGAATTTCATGGGCAACGAATTCGGCCATCCCGAATGGATCGACTTCCCGCGCGAGGGCAATGGCAATTCATACAAGTACGCGAGACGCCAGTGGCATCTGCGCGACAATCCGGATCTGCGCTTCCACGCCCTTGCGGAATTCGATCGCGCAATGATCGAGACAATCGCGAAGAACAAGGTCGTCGGGGATGGAGGGCCATCGCTTCTCGTTGCCGATGACGCCAGGAAACTGCTCGTTTTCCGTCGCGGCGCCCTTCTCTTCCTCTTCAACTTCCATCCGACACAGTCGCTTCCAGATTGTGAAATCGAAGTCGCGCCCGGAATATATCGTGGGATACTCGACACCGATGCTACGGCATTTGATGGCCAGTCGCGCATCATGCCCGCTCAGGACTACCCTTGCTTGGAACGCATTATCGGCAACGAACTCCGCCACTTCATCCGAGTGTATCTTCCCGCCCGCACCGCGCTGGTTGTCAAGCGGACGCCAAATCATGGACTTTAGGCTCTCTATCGCCTCGACATTCGGCTTGTCGTATTTCGGCAGGCGGCCGCAAATCCAGGCGGAATAGGTTTCATTCATCTGGCGCTGGCTTTCGGCGGCGATCGTGTCGAAGACGATACTCGATTTGCCGGAGCCAGATACGCCTGTGAAGACAACGATCTTGTTCTTTGGAATTGATATGTGCGTTTCGGAGGTGCCGGGACAAAATCCGCGGGCATTGCGAAGTATGAAAACGCAATCGCATTTTCAACGAATCCCAACGGCCGCGAACAGGGACGCGATGAAGCCTACTACAAGGAGTTCTTCAACACTGTCGCCAGGAACTATCCGCAGCGAGGCTGGCATGACCGCGAGGCCTGCTTCTTCCATGGACAGATCCTACGCGTTGTCCGCGCGCTTGAATGGGCGAAGACCCTGCCCGAATGGAATGGCCGCGACCTGGCGGTCCAGGGCAAGTCAATGGGTGGTTCGCAGGCATTGCAGGCTGCGGCGCTGGATCCCGATGTGACAATCTGTGCGCCCGAAGATCCAGCGCTTTGCGACCATGCGGGACAACTCGACGAAACACATCCCCGTACAAGCGGCTGGCCACGCATGCTAAACCATTTCCGCGCCCATCCCGGCGAAGCGCCTGAAGGAGTCACGGAGGAACAGGTGCTTGCTGTTTCGGATTACTTCGACAATTGTTTCTTTGCTTCCCGTATCCAGCCAAGGTGCTTCACATACTTCGCGTCAGGCTACTGCGATGCGACCTGCCCATCCGAGGGCGTTTACATCGCGTACATAAACAAAAAGGGCGACAAGCTTCTGACCGTCGATCCCAAGGCAAACCATTGCCAAACGGTGAACCGCCCATTCGAACGCCATTGGGAACAAATCCGCGCTTCCCTTGTAAAGTGACACCGAAATCGGGGTCTGTCCCCGTTTTGCAATACATAACTGCGACAAACAATGCGAATGGACATTGACACTTGGGTATTGGTAAACTAATCGTTCACTAATCGTTATTTCCCTGATTGAGGTTTTCGAAATGTTGTTGTTGATTATCAGTCTTCTTTTCGGTGGTGCTGTCGGTTGCGGTCTCGGTTTCACGCATGTATCCGCGCCGGGATGGAGCATTTTCTGGGGCATTCTCGCCTTTGCCGCGGGACAGGTCACAGGCAGCCTTATCATCCGCTCGAAGATGAAGAAGATCATGGATGGCATG
>JAZQOE010000016.1:0-5765 GCA_045627705.1 Kiritimatiellia bacterium
TCAAGATAGTCGCGACAGTCCATTTCCGTGGGGAACCAGTCAAGGAACTCCTCGAAGTCTTCAGGATAAGGATGTTCTTTCGTTGCTTTCATGCAGAATATTGTAGCAAAGATTGGGTTATTTTGTCAGCCACCCAGTTTAATGTATGCTTAATCCATCATCATCTAGCAAGGAGCGTATTGGTCATGAAGAAATCAGTGAAGTCGTCTATCGCCTGCGTGGTGGCTGCGCTGTTCGCGTTTGTCGCTTTCGCGGTGTGCCCGGAAGGCATGGAAGGCATGGGCCTCGCAATCTGGCTCGATGCCACCGACATCGATGGCATGGGCGATGGCAACCCCGGCGAGAATACCGCGGTAAACAGCTGGAAGGACAAGGCGACTGGACTCACCTTCACTCCGATCGTCAATAATTACACGGCCGACCAGTATCTTCCGCATGTCTATTCGAACGGACGCGCAGGCAAGGACGTAGTCTCGTTCGGCCGTGCGAATGCAATCAACCAATCGCAGTATCTCGGCGTAAACGATTCCCGCATCGCGACTCTCTTCGACAATACGAACACGGCGTTCGTCGTAGCCCAGTCGTCGCTCGGCGGCGCCGACAACAACACGCAGAAGACGACCTATTTCTTCGCCCGCAAAGGCAACCACTCCGGCTTCGGCCCCTGGGGCTATCCGCTTGCGACGGCGATACAGAGCACCCGCTGGTTCGGCGGTACGGGCGGCGCAAACAACTGCACGCAGCCGATGGCGCCTTACACCAATGGCAAGTGGGTCGCGGCCTCCAGAATCATCCGCGGCAGCACGACCACCAGCGGCACTTCGACAGAAATCTTCATCAACAACCAGTTGTCTGCGGCATCCACCAACGAAAATGTTTCCATCTGGGGCCATAGCGGCAACGCAAACATAATGTACCTCGGCTTCTCCGGCACGCAGGGTAACAACCACTCCGGCGGCTTCTCCGGCTACATGGCGGAAGTGCTTGTCTTCAATCGCGAGCTCGATGCCGAAGAAAGGGCGAAGGTCTGGGAATACCTCAATGCCCGCTGGCAGCTTTCCGGCGCCGATGAATACACTTACGATGACGGCGTGATCCGCTCGAATGACGACAGCGTGAAGCGCACCAATCTCGGCGGCGGCAGGATTCTCTACGAGTTCTCGACGGCCCGCGGCGACATCAATGTCAAGCCTGTCGCCCCCTTGACAATTGAACGCGCGTTGCTCGTTGGCGGTGGCGGCGCCGGTGGTTCGACGCTCGGTGGCGGCGGCGCGGGTGGCGGCGTCGTGGAAATCAACGACGTCGCTTCCGACTTGATTAATGAATTCACGATTTCCGTCGGCGAAGGCGGCGTGAGCCCGCACCTCCGCAACATCGGCAGCTCCCTCTGGTCCATCAAGGGCGGGAATGGCTGCGCAACGACTTTGCGCATCGATGGCAACGATTACATCGCCTACGGCGGTGGCGGCGGCGCTTCGTGGAGCGCGAACACTGCTGAATCGACTTCGGCCGCGGCACCGCTCGCCAACGCCGGCGGCGGCGCAGGTTCCGGCGGCAAGGGCGGCACGGGCATCGACCATAACGGTGCGGATGTCGTGACCTTCGCCATCTCGAACGGCAACGGCGCAGGTGGCGGCGCCGGCGCCGGCGGCAACGGCCAGGCAGCGTATCAGGATGGCTCCGCCTACTACGCGGGCAATGGCGGCGTAGGCGTTACCAACGACATCACGGGCGTCGAACTCGAATACGGCGCCGGTGGCGGCGGTGGCGGCGGCAACAAAATCCATCGTGGCGTTGCCGGCGGCGAGTCTGGCGGCAACGGCGGCGAAGCCAGCGATTTCGGCGGTCCGCAGCTCGGCTTTGACGGTCTCGACGGTCGTGGCGGCGGCGCTGGCGGTGGAGGTTATGCCGCTTCTTGCTCCGGCGGCAATGGCGGTTCTGGCGCAGTGTTGCTCGTTGTGCTGGAAGGCGACATCTCAATCGCCGATTCGTTCGACAAATACCCACTGGCCACGGCAAGCGGCGAGATCGTTTTCACGTACATAAGGAACACCCCTGAAGCCGGTTCGACATATCTCGTCTCGCTCGAGGGCGACTCCTCGCAACTGCCTTCCGAAGGCTGGACTGCCTGCGGCGACGATCTGCCGACCTTCCAGATTCCCGTCAACACGCCATACGGCAACGTCACGGTCTACTACCACGTGAAGAGCCCGGACGGTACCATCACGACGGCTTCGGCGGACATCCTTTACGTCGCTCCCGCCACGAGCGTTCCAATGGTCACCACGAAGAACGCGATCGTCACTTACGACGAGAGCATCGGCGGCATCACGCCGATCACGGTCGGCATGGTCAAGGACTCCGTGACCGACCAGTACGGCATCTTCTCGGAGACGCTCGATGTCGATGGCATCTGCACGCCAACCACGAACACGACTCTCATCGTGACAAACCGCCTCGGCCTCTCCGCCAGCTCGACGGCGACTGTCACCGCTTCGCCGCTTTCGTTCTATGTCTCGCCAGATGGAGACGATGATACCGCCACGGGCTGGAGCTCCTCTCCCTTCAAGACGATCACCAATGCCGTCGCTCTTGCGGCTGCCGGTTATGCCGCCGACTACCATACACGGACCGTCTGCCTGATGGAAGGCACCTTCAGCGCATCCGAAGGGCAGGGCTTCCCGATCACCATAACGGAAGGCATCGATCTCAAGGGCGCCGGAATGGGCGTGTCTGTTATCGATGCCGAGGGCACCGCAAATATCCTGTCCGTTTCCGATGCGGCGGTGAAACACGACTTCTCGGGCTTCTCGCTCCGCAACGTCGCATCGCAGTTCTTCGCGGCAGGCAAGGTGGACTTCGCGATGAAGGATGTCGAAATGAGCGGTTGTACTACGGGTCAAAACTGCCTGGACGTCAACACCCGCGCAACCAGCCATGCGGTCTCGTTCGAAAACCTGGTGATGACGAATATCACTGTCACCGTGCAAAGCTACCAGTTGATCCACTGTGGTGGTTCGGGCGCCATTTCATTCGACAAGTGCTACTTCGCCGACATCCGTCTTAGGAATACCGGCAATGCCACAGGCATCAAGATCTGCTATGCACAGTCGAATGGCGCCGACCATTTCTATACCGCCGGCTGGCCCGCAACAATCACGGACTGCGTCTTTGAAAACTGGTCGTACGCAGGCTTTAACAACAATCAGGAATCCGGCGTCATCGTCCTTGCGAACCCGGCTGGCACCCACATTATCGACCGTTGCGTCTTCCGCGACATGAGCATCAGCAACAACCAGCGCGGCGTTCTGATTTCACCAAACCGCGCCAGTTCGAACTTCCTCGTCAGGAACTGCCTCTTCGAGAATGTCGAGCGCGTCGTCTTCAATGCGTTCCAGACCTATACGCAGGTCCGCAACTGCACGATCCACAATTGCGGCAGCGTGTTCTGGCCAAGCTCCACCCTGCAGGCCTACAACTGCTCGGTCAGTTCCTGCGACAAGCTTTGCGAAGGTACCGCCAGCGGCCTCTACATCAGGAACAGCAACGTATACGACACGACGTATGCTGGACAGTACAATGCCGACAACAGCGACGAGCCCACGACCTTCGACCCCTACTACAAGAACGCGGCCGCCGGCAACTTCAACCTGAAGGCGCTCAGCAAGCTCGTCGATCTCGGCAACAATTCGTATGCTTCCGGCGACTACGACTTCGCCGGCAACGCGCGTATCATTGACGGCGGTTGCGGCACTGCGACCATCGACGTCGGCTGCCTTGAATACGATCCCGACGCCGCTGGCGCCGGCATCAAGTTCGAGGCGACGAACTACGGCATCTTCGAGGATCGCTCGCTCACGCTTCGCGCCAAGGTCGATCCGGCCCCAGATGGGACTTTGACCGCCAATGTCAACTATCCCGATGGTCTCTTCGGTCCAGCGACGATTGCCCTGGGCGGTGACTGGACTTCCTTCGTCATCACGGCGGCAAACGAATTCGAGCAAGCCGATGGAACCGTCGTGGAACTCACGGTCACCGATCCCGCCGGCGAACTCGAGGAAGGTTCCGTCGGCATCACGCTCTACAACCGCATTGTCACCGTCTCCGACTACCAGCCCCGCATCTTCCTGCGCAATGGCGAGCAGGTCTTCCTCCGCATGCAGCTGCCCTCGGCGGAATTCGGAGCGCCTGGCACGATCGGCGTAACCGCCGACACTTTGGGCGGCGAAGGCACCAGCTCGATCGTCTGGGCGGGCAAAGGTTTCGCCAACGGTGCAAACGCGGCCGACCAGACCATCGCGCTTACAGGTGGCCTTGGCTCCAATACGCTCACCCTCACGCTCGACAACGGTTTCACCTTCGCGGAAACTGGAACCGATGCAATCGCTGTCGAAGTCGTCGGCTTCGCCTCGCCACTCTTCGTCGATCCGGTAAACGGCAGCGACGAGACCGGCATCGGTACCGCCGATGCTCCTCTAGCCTCGCTCAACTACGCGCTCGAACAACTGCGCTCCGGCGAGCAGGTCGCCGCCATGGCCGGTCTCTACACGACAGTCGCAAATGGCGGTCACGAAGCCGCTTTCCCGATCATCGTACCGAACGGCATCACGATCGTCGGCGTGCGAGGCACGGCTGACGACGCGACAGATTCGACAGTGGTCGATCCCAACAACACTGGCAGGGCTTTCGTGCTCGGCACGCTTGGCGGCGATCCTGGCACGGTCGCGGATGGCGCACTCAAGAATGTCGTAATCCGTCATTCAAATGGTGTCGCCATCCATGGCCGTTTCTGGAAGGGCGCAATCGAGAACTGCCATTTGGAGAACCTCTCTGGAAACTACAGCGGCACCGTTGCGGCATACTTCGAGAATGACAAGGGCGACATCGCGTTTACGGATGTCGAAGTGAATGGCATTGACTCGACCTCAATTCGCGCGATCTATGTCGCGTCTGGTACCGGTGGTTCTTCATTCACCCGTTGCCATTTCCATGGGCTGAACTTCTCGCCGAGGGATCCCGGCATGGCCGGCACGGTAGAATCGCGCCGTCCAATGCTCGTCGATCATTGCCTCTTCGAAGACAACACGATTGCCCCGTATGGCAACTGCGGCGAGTCGTGGGGCATGATCTATGCATTCAAGCAAGATGGCTCCGGTTGGCCCAATGACGGTGAAATCAAGATCAAGGATACCATCGTCCGCAACTGCGACCTCAGCTGCGCGGCGGTCATGGCCAACCGCAATCAGCTGGATGTCATCGATTCGCTCTTCCACGATCTCCGCGGCTCGCAAGTGTTCAGCTCCTTCCGTGCGGCCATCGTCGTAAGGAACTGCACGATTGACAATGTGAACAATCTGTTCTTCCTGAACCCCTCGCACAGCTCGCACGCGAGCTATCTTTACAACACGTCCGTCTCCCGCGCAGCATCGTTCAACGTGTCCGGCGCCAACTACTTCTCCCACACGGTGAAGAATTCAAACCTCTACGATGTCGGTGAGGGTGCGGGCTATTCGACAAACCTGTCGGCGAATGTTACGGCCTTCGCGCCAAGCTTCAAGGACGCCGAGAATGGCGACTACCACCTGAAGAGCTCGAGCGAGTTGAAGGATGCGGGCGACAACACGCTCATTGGCAGCGCAGTGGACCTTGATGGCAATGCCCGAATCTTCCGCGCCGAAAAGGGCGGCATCGTCGATATCGGCTGCTATGAATGCTCGATCCTCGGCGGCACTGTCTTCTTGCTGCGGTAAGAGATACAAAAAAAA
>JAZQOE010000017.1:0-24056 GCA_045627705.1 Kiritimatiellia bacterium
CGGGGGCTTTGCCAAATACTCAATCTTGTTTGCCAAAAACGGCGCCCCCCAAAATTTCGCGGCGCACCGTTTTTTTTTATTGCTTCCTTTGAAAATCGGGGTGTGTCCCCGGTTCTGTCGGGGGCCGCGCGTCCCGCCAATAGTCGGATCAGAATGTGAAAAAATAGTATTGCCTCTCTGCGCACGGTTGAAACATAATTGCGATTGTGAAAACTGCATTGAGGGTTTTGAATGAATTGGTTGCGGATGGAGTGATCCAAGACTATGCCATAGGCGGAGCATCTGGCTGCAATCTGTGTCCAGACGAACATGGTCAATGACCATATGCGCGTGGAAATGTTTCTTGCTTGGGATGGAAAGGACATCATGAAATTCTCGGCCGGGATTCTCTTTCGCTGGATTGGCTTTCTTGCGGCGCTGGGCGCACTATCCTACCTATGGATGTTCGGCGTGATCGTCGTTGCCTTCGAAGCGCCGCCGAGCATGGGGTTGATTCCCTTCGCGTGGACGCTCTTCGTGCTGGGTCTCGCCGTCCTGTCGCTGCGGCTCGTGCTTCGAAAGAACGGAGTCGTCTTCGCCGGTCTCGCCATGATGATGCTACTGCCGATCATCTACGGAGGAGTCTCCTTCCACTTGTGGTGGACCAAGGATCGCTTCGAGACGGTGGACACGAACATCCCGGTCTGGCAGTACATCCCCTTCGAGAAAGACAACCTGCTGGTCGAAGCGACTTGCCCGGCCAAACTGCGCTTTGAAGGCGCGAACCCGCGCATCGACTGCGCCTACGCCCTCTACCCCATCGGTGCCGCCGCCGTCCAGGCGCAGTGCGATCCCGAGAACTTCCAGTGGTGGATGCTTCGCGACACGGGTTCGCCCCAGGCCTACGACAAACTGCTGGGCACCCGGCAAGAAGCGGACGTCATCCTCGCCCTGGCCCCTTCGGCCAAGCAGGAGAAGCAGGCGGAAGAGTTGGGGAAGGTCCTGGAGATGACGCCGATTGCAAGGGATGCCTTCGTCTTCTTCGTGCCGGTGACTAACCCGATCGACGGGTTGACCTCCGCGCAAATCCGCAGCATCTACTCCGGCGAGGTCAACTCCTGGCGCGAGCTGGGCGTGGACCTCGACGCGACACTCCGTCCCTACCAGCGCAACGAAGGCAGTGGGAGCCAGACCGCCCTCCAGCGAATGATGGGCGACACTCCGATCCGCAAGCCGATCGAGGAGGACAAGAAGCGAGGCATGGGCGAGATTGTGCGGGAGGCGGCGGACTACCGGAACCATCCCGGCGCCATCGGATTCTCCTTCCGGTACTACACGAAGGAACTTCTACGCGAGGGACAGATCAAGCTTCTGTCCATCGACGGCGTGGAACCGACCATCGAGAACATTCGATCTGGCGCCTATCCCTTCGTGGAAACCGCTTACGCGATCACGGCCAAGCCGCGCGAAGGCAACACCGAAAAGTTCATCGCCTTCTTGACCTCTCCAGAAGGCCGCGCCCTCATCGAATCTACCGGCTACGTGACACCATGACCCGAGGGACGGAGGGGGACGAAACCCGTGTTCGGATGGGGACACACCTCGATTCCCCACATCCAATTTCCTAATTGTCGCGTTATGGAAACGGGGACACACCCCGGTTTTGGGTCTCGCTCTCCCATGGCAATTGACTTGTCGGGACAAATCTCGTAACTTATTTCCCATGAAAATCAATACATTGCTTGCAGTCTCCATCTGCGCCGCGATTGCATCGGCGGCGCTCTTTTGCGGTTGCGAAACCGAGTCCGCCGATGCCGCCGGCGTGACCGTTTCCCCGGGCTATTCTCGACTTTACGGGAGAGGGCGGAGCGTTACCCTTACTGCAAGCGGATGGGATAATTTCAGCTGGGATTGCCAACCTAGCGGTATCGGGGTCCTTTCATCGAGAAAGGGCAAGTCCGTTGTCTATACCGCGACCGCTTCGGGAATCGCCACGATAACCGCGACTCCGATTACTGGCGGCGATTCCACGAATTCCTCCACATCGGTGTCGTCTGGAACGGCGACTATCGACCACAATTGGGATGGAATCGAGGGCGGCCAGTCGAAGATAGAAAGCAAGAAACCGGATCAGAAGACCAATATCGACCCGACGCAAGTTGCCTCGGCGAAATAACGGCGCGCCGTTTTTTTTAGACATGGGAAAATTCCTGCCACCGACACCAGCGGCGGCGGTCAATCCGCCCGATATCACGAGCCTCGCCAATCCAAAGGTCAAGGAGGTCGTGCGCCTGCGCCAGCGCTCGCACCGCGACGAAGCCGGCCTGATGCTGATCGAGGGATACCGCGAACTCAAGCGCGCATTGGACAATGGATATCGTCCTGTGACGGTCTTCACCTGCTCCGAGCTTTTCATGGGCATTCATGAGGGTGCGCTTCTCGACCGCGCCAGCCAAGCTGGGGCGACAATCCTCGAATGCGCAAAGAACGTCTTCGAAAAGATGTCCGCCCGCGACAGGCCTGACGGCCTGCTTGCGACTGGACCCCAGTTGCGGACGCGCCTTGCCGACCTGGACCTTCCAGATGACGCGCTGGTTGTCGTTGCCGAAGGCATCGAAAAGCCCGGCAACCTCGGTACTATCCTGCGATCCGCGGATGCCGCGGGCGCAGCGGCGGTGATCGTGTGCGACCGCCGCACCGATGTGAACAATCCCAATGTCGTCCGCGCGAGCATTGGCACTGTCTTCGCGCTTCCGGTTGTCGAAGCTTCGACCGCCGAAACGCTGGATTGGCTCGTGGCTCGCCACTACACGATCATCGCCACCACTCCCCATACACAGGAGTTCCACACGGGGCCCGACATGACGGGGCCGACAGCGATTGTCGTAGGCGCCGAACAGTATGGACTCACCGATGCGTGGCTTAAGTCGCCAGCATGCCGTCCGGTTCGCATTCCGATGCTGGGACAGGCCGACAGCCTGAACGTTTCCGCCGCGGCGACAATCCTGTTATTCGAGGCTACGCGCCAGCGTGTCGCCCGCGATCCTTCGATCGTGCCGCTCCCCAAGCCAGACGAGCATACCGACCGCGATCTTCCCGAACACACCTCCCCATTCATCGAGGACGAAGCATGATTTTAAACCGTAGCCTTTCCGCGTTTCCGTGCGTCCTTGCCGTCGCGTTTGCCGCCTCTGCCGCAGCATTCGCCGCAGGGGAAGTCGTTCCAGAAGTCATCGACGGGATCGCGGCCGAGGTCGATGATTCGACCATCACGATTTCCGAGGTGATGCGCGAGGTGCGACAGCTCGCGGTTGTCATGAATGTGCCGGCTAACGACCGCGAGGCGATGACGAGGCTTTTCGAACAGTCACGCGACGCGCTCATCGAGCGGCAGCTTATCCTCCATGCATACGAGGCGGGTGAGCAGAAGCTTCCCGATTGGGTTGTGGACAACCGCGTGAGCGAAATCATCGAGGACCGTTTCGGCGGAGACCGCGCAAAGCTTGCATCTGCGCTTTCCAAGGAGCGGCTCACTGTCGAAGAGTGGCGCAGCCGCTTGGAGGAAGAGATGATTATCGCGTCGATGCGCCAGCTGAATGTGGACCGCCTCGTGCAGATTCGTCCTGGCGATGTTAAGACCTGCTTCGAGACCAACTCCGCCGCATACGCGATTTCGGGACCCGTGAGAGTGGCGATGATCCAGCTCGCGCCGCTTGCCGGTGAAGGCGACGATGCATTGCTTGCCCGCGCGAAGACGCTGCGCGAAGAGATTGCGAAGAGCGGCGATTTCGCCGCCGCGGCTCGGAAGAACTCATGCGAGGCGCATGCGCGGAATGGCGGCGACTGGGGATTCGTGGATCCCGAGGAGGAGTTCCGCGAGGACATCGCAAAGGCCGTGATGGCGCTTGATGAAGGCGGCGTCTCAGAGCCGGTGCAAACGCCTGTCGGCATCTTCATCATGAAGAAAATCGCGGTGCGGCCCGATGGCAAGGCAACGCTTGCCGACGTGCGCGAGCAGATTGAGGCGGACCTCCGCAAGATCGAGGCACAGCGTCTCCACGAAGAGTGGATCGCGCGTCTCCGCGAAGACGCCCGCATCAAGATTTATTCGCTTTCAAACTGATTCCAACGCAGTGGCGACGGGCGTTTCAAATGCGCGTTCCCGTGCAGAGTCCAGTTGATTCCAAACGTCGCAGGATAAATACAGAGGTCAACCATGAAGAAACTGTTGCTTGCCGTATTGTCGCTTTGCGCAGTGTCGGCTATCGCCGCGCCCGCGACTGTCAAATATCGTCTGCCAGTCGATGGCCCGTTGCCAAAGACCTATCTCGTGACGCTCGCCGCCGTTGCCAAGGACAACCCAGAGTGGATCGTCTCCCCGTTCCTTTGCGGCGCGCCGCGAACCGTGACGGAGGAAAACCAGGGCTGGTTCACCGAGGAGTGGAATGGGCTCGACGACAACTACATGCCGATCGCGCCAGGCACATACGGCGTAAAGGGCATCTACATGCCTGCCGAAAAGTGGCCTGTCGATAACGAATACCATGCCATCACCGCGCGCTATTCGGTCGGCTTTTCCGAGTATTTCCCCAAGCCCGATACACCCGAGCTTTGGAAGATCGGAATCCCGTTCCTCGGTGATCCGTGCGGCTCCCCGATCACGAGCGTCTATGCGGCGGAAAACGGCATTGCGTCGTTCTACTACATGTATCTCGAGAATGGCTACCAGACGCCGATGTTCGATTTGAACAAGCCCGTCAATCCGCAGCAGTTCATCCGCTCTTTCCCCTCTGGCGGCGCTGGCGGCGGTTCGTTCGTCTGCAACGATGGCGAGACGTCGTGGGCCGTTTCCTGCGATAGCTGCCACTGCATCTACCGTTCCGACACGCAGCGCTTCGGCAATCAGAGCGGCCCCTATCGCGGCGGCGTGACAATCATCGAGGGCGAAGCTGTCGGACTCGATGCATGGCGCGATCCCGAATCGAACGAATCGTTCGTCTATGCGGCGGTCGGCGCGAAGTACGATGGTTGGACGCCCATGCCCGATGTGCGCATCGACACGATTACCGCATACACTGCGTTTGGCGACAAGCTCGGCGAATGCACGGTTGACCACGTGCGCGCGACAACGCTCCGCGACGGCGTGCTCTATGCGATCGTTAACGATTCTTCAAAGCCTGGCGCATGCGCCGTCATCGGCGTCAAACTTGCGCCGGGCGGACTCCCAGAAGGCGGCGTTTGGAACTGGAGCAAGATTTTCACGGTTCCCGAGAAGATCGATCCATCGCGGCTTTCCGTCGACAAGTCGGGACGCTTCTATGTGAGCGACTTCAATGCGAACCACGTTTACCAGCTGAACAGGAAGGGCAAGATTACGAAGACCTTCGGCAGGCTCGATGTTCAGAAGCAGGGTTCCTACGACCGCGACACGATGATGAATCCGCTCAACCTTTCGACATGGCGCGACGCGGATGGACACGATCGACTGCTCGTCGTCGAAATGGGCGGGCCGAACCGCGTGTCGGAGTGGAGCTGCGATACTGGCAGGCTCGTCCGCGAGTTCCCGACATACCAGACTCGCGCGAATGGCGGATACGGCGTTGACCCCGATGACACGACGCTCCTTTACATCCCCACGCAGAATGGTTGGGTCACGCGCTTCAAGATCGACTACAAGACTGGCGACTGGGCGCCCGATGCCGTCTGGCTGCCGCGCTGGCCCGATGAACTTGCCAAGATGGCGATCAATGGCATCTTCAACAAGGTAGTCGTGATGCGCGCGAATGGATCGCTTTTCCTTGCGGGCGAATCAAGCTACGAGGTGTGGCGCCTGACCAACGATGGCAAGGCGCTCGTTCCATCCGCCTGTATCTGCCGCCGCGGCAACGATGTCTTCGCGTGGCATGATGCCGACAACGATGGCCACATGCAGGAAGAGGAATTGATGCTGCTTCCGTGGCCCGCAAGCCTCTGCACCTACCATGGTCAAAAGTGGTCGGGCGCACTCCAGCTCCTCGGCCTTGGAATGGGCAGCCGCGATGGATTCCGCCTTGCCCCGTCCTCATTCGATGCGCATGGCAATCCTGTCTTCACGCAATGGGAGAACGTGATCCACGACACGGTCTTCGACGCGATTGCGAATGGCACCGCCGACGCCGCTCATGGCGCAAACGAGCTTGCCACCGATTTCAGCAGCGACTGGATGCAGCTCGACGGCAATCCTCGCGATGGCTATGTCGTGCAGGCGCGCGGCGGAGGCAGTCTCAGCGCGAATGTCGGCGCGCAATACAAGGTTTCGCGCTATGTGCCGGACGGCAATGGCGGAATGCGCATGAAGTGGCGCGTGGGCCGTTCGTTGTTCGCGGGTTCCGACCGTGGCGCGTTCGTTGGCGCGATGCGCATCTTCTCCCCGTTGAACGGCATCATCCCAGTCATCGACCAGACACGCAGCGGCGTCGCACTCTTTACCGACGATGGCATGTATGTCGATACGCTCTTCCCCGGCGAATGGTATCGCGAGGAAATCGGCGTGTACCGTCAACCCGGCGAATTCTTCGTGGGTACCATCTACTCCGATAAGACAACCGGCAAGATTTACTATGGCGGCGGCAAGTTTACGCCCGTGATCTACGAGCTTGAAAACTGGTCTCTCAACGAGAATCCCGTGCGGAAGCTCGCCGATTCCGATTTCGAAAAGCCAGAAATCACCTTCGACGCTTCGCAGATCGCCGATGCGCCGGAGTTCGCGCTCAACTTCCGCGGCGGCGCCGGCAAGGCGCGCGTGGCGCGCTTCCTCCCCGCGCTTGGCGACATTGCACTCGATGGCTCGTTGACAGGCTGGGAAGGCGCACAGGCCGCAATCTACGATTCGCCGCGCGGACAGCACATCGAAGCCCGCACGCTTTACAATCCCGACACGCTTTTCGTGCGCTGGCAAGTCACGCTCAACGAGGGCGAGACCTTCACCGCGAAGCCGATGCCGGAAGAAATCGCGCGAATGTTCACACACGATTCTGGCAGCGACGTTGTAAGCTTCTACATTCAGGGCGATCCTGCGGCACCAGTCGCGGGCGACCCGATTGGCCGCCCTGGCGATGTCCGCATCATCTGCTCGATCTTCGGGAAGGACGGGGCATTGGAGCCTGTCGCGCTTGGCCTCTATCCATTCTGGGATGGTCCCGATGGAAAGTCGATCTCGTACCATTCGCCCGTCGCGGGGAACGTCACGTTCCAGAATGTCGATGTCGTGAAGGACGCGAAACTCGGCTGCGCTGTCTCCGACGACGGACGCACGTTCGTGATTGCGGCGGCCTTCCCGCGTTCCGTATTCCCCGCGATCAAGACGCCATTTTCGGGCGACACGCGCATGCGCATGAACTTCTCCGCGAATCTTGGCGGACACAACAAATTCTGGTGGGCGAACGTCGATGGCTCCGCGAATCTCGAGACGCATGACGAACCGAGCGAGGCGCGCCTCTACCCGGGATCATGGGCTCCGGCTGTCTTCGGCGGACTTGCCGATGGCGTGCCGGTGCGTCACTGGCTGTGCTGCGGTCCCTTCGGCGGACCGGGTTGCGAGCAGTTTGTCGCGGACTGCCCGCACGGGATGAAGGATGCGTGCACGGCATTCCTTTCGCCGAAGGAGTACCCGCCGGACGGTGGCAACGTCGATCTTTCGGCCGTGTACGAAGGCGACATGGTCAAAGGCTACTGGGGTGATCCCGGACAGCTCCACTGGCATGTGCGCGCCATTGATGCGCTCGACTCGCGCGTTTCGTTCGGTCCTGCCGCGCAGGTCTGGTATGGCGCGACATGGATCCATTCGCCTGTCGAGGCAACGGTCGAAGCACAGTTCCTGATCAGCCTGCAGAGCACGCCGCGCTGGTATCTCAATGGCGAACTTATTGAAGGACTCCAGTACGCGGAGTTGACGGGAAGCGATCTCACCGGCTGGTCAACGGCCGCAGCGCGCAAGGAAATCACGCTCAAGGCTGGCTGGAACCAGATCATGGGGCGCAATTTCTGCGTCGGGTTCCCGCCTGTGAGGCTGGGCCTTCGTCTTTACGGCGACGATGCGGTCCTGTGGCCGCTTTCCTTCTCGCATACGCCACCAGAGCGATAGGCAAAAGCGATCGGATAACAAAGGGGCGTTGCCTTCCCGGCATATTGCGGCGGTTTGGGGCAAACCGCCCTACCGTCCGGTGCTTCGCCCTGGTTGCGGCGGTTTGGGGCAAACCGCCCTACCGTCCGGTGCTTCGTTTTAGTTCCATGTTTCCTGTTATCCCAGATGATGCTATCATTGCATTCATGAAAAGCACACCAACCATTGCCATCGCGGTTGTTGCGGTGATGTCGCTTGCTTCGGTTTTTGCGCAGGATGCCCGTCCGTCCGCGCCGCGTGGAACTGCGCCCGACAACCTTCCGCTTCCGCCCGAGGCCGGTCTCAACCTCAGTTCGCTCGACCGAATCGACGTGCGCGCGTTCGCCCAGATGATCTCCGATGTCACCGGCAAGCGTTTCGCGGTCGCGGGCGATGTCGATGCCGCCTTTACGGTCGTCTTCCCCGAAAAGGGCTTGAGCAAGCTTCCTCCGAAGGATGTCTATTCGTTCTTTCTTTCCGTGCTCGCATCCGCGGATCTGACGGTTGTCGAGGATCAGGACGTGACGCGCATAGTGCGCATGCCCGAAGGCTCGATCTCGCTTGGCAGCGGTTCGTTCGCGACGCAGGATGACCCCGGAATCGGCCTCGTTACGCGCGTGTTCCGTCTGCAGCACATCCCTGCCGACGATGTTCGTCGTCTGCTTGAGGCGAGCGGCGCGCGCAAGAATGGCGTGGGCGTGCTCGAAGAGGCGAACCAGGTCGTGATGACCGACAATGCCGCCGCCCTCGAGCGCGTCGCAACCCTGATCGAGGAAATCGACCAGCCTGGACAGGCGCGCCTTACCGAGGTCATGCCTCTCAAGTCCGCCGATGCCGCGACAATCGCCGCCCAGGTGAATGCCGCCATGGCCGAAGGCGAGAACCGCGGTTCCGCGACCGCCGCACGTCTCCCATCCGCTCCCGGCGCCACGCCCACTTCCGCACTCCGGTGTGGCTGCGTCGTCCCCGCCTCCCATGCGAACAGCGTGATCCTCGTTGGCTCACAGGCGCAGATCGACAAGCTTCGCGAACTCGTGTCGAAACTCGACGTCGAGACCCCCACTGGCCGTGGACATCTCAATGCGATCTTCTTGCACTACATCAATGCGGAGGATGCCGCGAAGTCCATCACCTCGCTCCTCGAGAAGAATGCGTCGAAGGCCGCCGAGGCGAAGGACACCCGCCGCATCGCCGTCGAGGCATCCACCGCCAACAACGCCCTCATGGTCGATGCGTCGCCCAGCGATTTCGAGGTCGTGCGCGCGCTTGCCGAACAACTCGACAGCGTTCCCGCCCAGGTGCACATTTCGGTACTGATCGCCGAGGTCGCGAACACGGACGGCTTTACATGGGGCGTTGGACTCACCGCGCTTGATGCTCCCGGCAAGAAGGGACAGACCCGCTTCAGCGCTGGTTCGCGTCTCGCCGGCGACGCCGCAGATGCAAACATGATCGGCAATGCCGCTTCTGGCATCTTCCCCCAGGGCGTCCATGCGGCAATCGCGCATGCGACGGGTACGGATGCGTCTGGCAACCCCATCATCGCCTATCCCGGCATCGTCAACATCGAGGCGCTCGATTCAAACGCCGATATCGACATCGTTTCCGAAACCGCGCTTCAGGCGCAGGATAATGTCGAGGCATCAGTGAGCATCGTCGATGAAATCCCGATTCTCAAATCGACCGTCGAAGGCGGTTCCGGTTCCTCGCGCGACTACATCCAGAACATCGAGCGCCAGGAAGTCGGCGTGAAACTGAAGCTCACCCCGCACGTCATCCCCGGCGGCCTCGTCCGCATGGAGCTCAACCCAAGCATCGAGTCCGTTCTCTCTAACTCTAGCGGCGATGCATACACGCCGACAATTTCAAAGCGCACGGCATCTACGACTGTCACGGTGCCGGATCGCCAGACGATCGTGATCGCCGGTCTCACGCGCACCGACCACCAGATTGTCGAGAACAAGATTCCAATCCTCGGCAGCATTCCGCTTCTCGGCTGGCTCTTCCGCTACAAGAGCGATGTCGAAAAGAAGACGAACCTGCTAATCTTCGTCACGCCCACTCTCATCTCCGCGCCTGAAGACGCGACAATCCCGACCAACGAGTGGCGTGATCGCACGGGTCTTGATCCGCTTCCGGTAGTTTCCGTCAAGACTTCGGAAGATGGCGATTCCGCAGCGGCTCCGGAATCCACATCTGCCGGCGAGGAACCCTGATGCCTCCGGGCGGGCCACATCATCACCACGGCGTCCAGCGCAGGCCGCAACTTCCGCTCAAGGAGAGCTTCAGGCTCCTTTCGCGGATGCTTTGGCCGTTCATCCGCCCGCGCATTGGTGCCGTGCTCGTTGGCTTGGCCTGCCTACTAGTCGGCCTTGCGCTCGACAAGGTAAACCCGCTCATCACTCGCTGGCTTGTCGATGAAGTTCTCGCCAAGGCTGGCGATGCCGCAGGCGATTCCGCCCTTCGCATGGGTTTGTTCCGTCAAGTCGGCCTGGCGGCGGCTGCCATGCTCGGCATAGCCGCGCTTTCTGCGATAGTTGGCAGCATCCACGGATGGGTGGTTCGCGGCGCTTGCGCATCGTTCGTGCGCGACTTGCGGATGCACGTCTATGACCATCTTCAGGGCCTTTCGCTGAAGTTTTTCGAATCGCGTCCGAGCGGCGATATCGTATCGCGCGTTTCGGGCGATGTCGGATCGCTGGAGGAGGTCATCGACTTCATCGGCGACCGTCTCATCCACGACATCTTCAACTTGATCGTGACCCTTGTGTTGATCTTCTGGCTCGACTGGCGACTTGCTCTCGTGGCGCTCGTGCCGATTCCGCTGCTCGCGCTGATGATGCGCTGGTTCAGCACCACGATACGTCCGCTATACCGCGCGATGCGCGACCGCATCGGCATCTTCCAGGCCAAGGTGCAGGACAACATTTCTGGCATCCGTGTAATCAAGGCATTCCATGCCGATGACCGCGAGCGCGCCGCAGTCGGCGAAACAATCTCGTCGGTCTATGACGCCCAGGTCAAGGCCGTGCGCCTTTCGTCCGTCGCATGGCCGCTGATGGGTTTCCTCCACGGATTCGGCAGCTTGCTCGTGATCGGCGTGGGCGCAATGCGCGTCTTGCAGCCTGGTTCCGAATTCACGGTTGGCGCACTCTTCGCCTTCACCGCGTATGCGATGCAGCTCTACCACCCGATTGGCGCGCTCTTCCACACCTACAACCACGCGCTGCAGTGCCTGGCCGCCGGGGAGCGCGTCGCGGAACTGATGAACGCCGAGCCCGATGTCGCGGATGCCCCGGATGCGGTCGATCTGCCGAAGATCGAAGGGCGCGTCGCCTTCGAGGATGTATCCTTCCGCTACACGCCAGAAGTCAAAGTGCTCGATGGGGTGACGTTCACAGCTGAACCCGGACAGGTCATTGCGCTTGTCGGACGCAGCGGTGCGGGCAAGACAAGCCTTGTGAACCTTGTCGCCCGCTTCTACGATCCCGAATCCGGGCGCGTCACAATCGACGGCCGCGACCTGCGCACTGTAACGCAATCGTCGCTCCGCGGACAGATGGCAGTGGTGCCGCAGGACGCCTTCCTCTTCGATGGCTCCGTGAACGACAACCTTCGCTACGCGCGTCCAGACGCGACCGACGACGAAGTCCACGCCGCAGCGCGCGCAGCCTTCGCCGACGAGTTCATCGGGGCTCTTCCCAATGGCTACGACACACACATCGGCGAGCGCGGCGTAAAGCTTTCGGGCGGACAACGCCAGCGCCTCGCGATCGCGCGCGCACTTCTCGCCGACCGCCGCATCCTCGTGCTCGACGAAGCGACGTCGATGGTCGATTCCCACGCCGAGCGCGAGATACAATCCGCGCTCGCGACGCTTATGCGTGGACGCACGTGCTTTGTTATCGCGCACCGTCTTTCGACTGTCGTAAACGCCAACCGCATCCTCGTGATCGACGATGGCAGGATCGCGGAATCGGGGACGCATGCCGAACTCTCGGCTCGTCCCGATGGCATCTATGCCATGCTCCGCAACGAGCAGTTGCGTGGATAGCCGGATGACAAGTCACTTTCCCTAATCAACCAAAACGAATTCCAAAACCAGAAAGGCAACACAATGAACTGCATTCTCCAGAATGGCGACAAGATTCTCTTCCAGGGCGATAGCATCACCGACTTCGGGCGCGGTACGCCTCCAGGGCTTGGCACTGGCTATGTGGCGCTCGTCCGCGGCATGCTCACCGCGCTTCGTCCAGACCTCGACGTTGAAGTCGTAAACCGCGGCGTCAGCGGAGACCGCACGGCGGAACTCGTCGCCCGCTGGGATGCGGACTGCATCCAGATCCGTCCGCAGATTCTCTCGATCATGATCGGCGTGAACGACGTCTGGCGCAAGGCCGGCGAGTGGAACGGGCAGAAGTACATTCCGCTGCCGGAATACCGCGCCAACTACGAGAAGATCATCGAGCAGGCGCTCGCGATGGATTCCCTGCGCAAGCTTTTCCTCATGAGTCCGACGTCGATCACCTTCGTGAACAGGTCCGAGCTGAACGACTTGGTCGGCGAGTATGCAGAGACCACCAAGGAACTCGCGAAGAAGTATGGCGCGATCTACGTGCCGTCACGCGAGGCCATCATGGCCGCGCGCATCGCGCTTCCCGAAGTCGAGTGGACTGGCGACGGCTGCCATCCCGCTCCCGCCGGCCACGCCGTCCTCGCCACGACATGGCTCAAGGCCGCCGGCGTAATCGCATAGTGTTTTTTTGTTGTTCCCTCCGCGCTGGCGTGCACGCCAGCGCGTAGGGAATTTTCCGTTTCCGTGTTTATCGCCAGAAATGCCAGTTTTGGTATATGGGTTTATCCAGATGTCAAAACCGAATAACAAGTTAGTCCAAAATGACTTTATGGACAAGTTGTTCAAGCAATCATCGTGCGAGACATCTCTGCCAGACGGTCGGTTAACCGCTATATCCCTCTTTTCTGGCGCAGGTGGCCTTGATCTTGGTTTCCTTTGGGAAGGCTTCAAGATTATCTGGGCAAATGATTTTGACAAACATGCCTGTGAGACATATAAAGCCAATATTGGCAATCATATCCGCTGTGGGGATATTGCGAGTTGCTTGTACGAACTTGATCAATTCTGCGGCAAGGTTGATATTTTAATTGGAGGTCCCCCATGCCAAGGTTTTTCCGTTGCCGGAAAAATGGATGTCAATGATCCGAGAAGTCAAAATGTATGGCATTATATTCATGCATTGGAGAAAGTCCGCCCACGGGCATTTGTAATGGAAAATGTCAAGGCACTCGGTGTCTTGGGGAAATGGAGCAAGATACGAGAAGGCTTATTGGCGAAAATGCGCGGATTGGGTTATAGGGCGGATTTTATCGTTGTCAATGCGTCGGACTACGGCGTGCCGCAAAATCGCGAACGAGTCCTGTTCATTGGGTTTATGGACAAAGAAGGAATGGGAGACACGCTTGATCTTGCTTCTTTGCTTGGACCTTATCAAGTGAAAGCGCCAACAGTGAAAGAAATACTTACAAAACTCGATAAGCCCGGCATTGGCAACAATTCCCATCTTTGCAATGCAAAAATCACATTTTGCCAAAATCCTGTCATGCGGAAATCACCGTATGCCGGCATGATTTTCAATGGATTAGGCAGACCGATTCGCATTAAGGGATATTGCGCGACTGTCCCGGCATCAATGGGTGGTAACAAGACTCCGATTATCGATGACGATGAACTTTATCATGGCAAGCCTAGTTTTGTGGAGAAATACCATAGGGGATTGATTGAAGGAAAAATTACTCCGAAATTTAAAGTGGCTCCGAAACGCTTGCGCCGTTTGACGGTTGAAGAGGCTGCTGCGATCCAGACATTTCCAGTAGGTTATAAATTTGTTGGGTCTCGAACAACCATGTACAAGCAGATCGGTAATGCCGTCCCATGCAACCTCGCCCGTCAGATTGCAAGGATGATAAAGGCTGAGCTGTCGAATTCATGACTTGAAAGGTGACATCCAATGTCGATAAGCATTGATTTTGAGCGTGCCAAAGGCGTTCTTCTTGCGGCTAAACAAACAAGGGAAATGCCATCGGACGAAATCGTTGAATTGTTGAAAAAAGTCATTTGTGGTTCTCACAAGACATATAGGTATATTCTTGTTACCAACCTTCTTGCCAAGGCGACAGAACCCAAGGCAAATGCCCTTTGCCTACAGGCGAAATCGAGCCTCCGCGGAGCATTTGACTCGCGTAGTCTTTGCCATAAGGTTGTCGTTCCGTTCGAACGCGAATATTTGGCCAATGCACTCGGCGCATCAAACGAGCCTTATCTGAACAAGCCAGCGCGTTTCAAGAAACTATCGCTTCGGAATGCCGTTCGTGCTGGTATCGACCGTGAAATACTATCTACATTGATTCAAATCGCAGATATGGTGAACAAAGAAAATGGTGCTGAACTTGCGAGAAAATGCCTTTCGGCTTGTTTTGTGCTTCTTGAACGGACGATATCAAACAATGAGTTAATGAATACTGTAAACACGATTGTTACGCCCGATTTAATCGACATTTATACTTTCATAGCGCGATTTATCGAAGAATCATTTGAAGGCGAAACTTGTGCCGCGGTTGTCGGTGCTGTTGAAAAACAGTTTTATGCGCGACTGAAAGGTGAATATACGGTTGTGGTTCACAAGGTGAATGAAAGCGGTGCGTCATCGAAAGAAATAGGGGATATCGATGTCTATGAGAATGACAAGTGCTTTTATTCGATCGAGGTCAAGGATAAGGCATTCACAGTCTATGACGTTGAACACGCATTTTCGAAAATGATTGCCGCCCAGGTTAAGCGTGGATCGTTTGTTTACGGACCTCGGGCGAAATTTGATTCCGACAAAGTCAAAATAACGTTGTACAGTTTTGAACAACAAAAATTCGTGACTCTTTTCATGGAAATACTCCCGTATGTGCGATTGGTTCTTTTCAAGACGCCTAATGTTGAAAAGATGGACTTCATTCAGATTTTAATGAATACCGTTCGTGAAATTAATGGCAGGGATTGTACGGTAAATCGTATCCATCAAGTCGCATCTGAATTATTCCATGTCAAAAACCCGCTTGATCGGTAAACGTATTACGGAACTGGACAATGGCGGTGACAAACAATCTTCTTCTCGCGAAGTGGCGGATGCCGTTGGCGGTGTTTGCCGTCTTGGTGATACTTGTTGTCGCCGCCATCGACACCATCGGCCTTGCCTGGCTGCGCAAGATGCCCGAAGAGCACGTGGACCTCGCGGCGACTGCGCGTCTTTCCGAACGCGGCGCGAAACTCGTCCACTTCCTCGCCAACCGCCGCGAGGTACGGGGAACCAGCGAAACTCCGCCGGACTGGAATCGCATCCACTATTTCGTCGATACCCTCGACGCCGCGCAGACAGGCTTGCAATACGTGGATATCGACCGCAATGGACAGACGGTCTTTTTCCATCATCCTGGCAGGACGTGGCATGACGGTCGTTCCAATGTCGTGCCCGAAGGACTCGGCTGGATCACCGACAAGTCCACGGTTTCCCTTACACGCACCTCCCAGGTGATCGATGGCGAGGATGTGACAATCCTCCACTTCTCGCAGGAATTCCCTGCCGCCGACGGTGCGCTGATGCGCGTCGAGGTCGCATTGCGCCGTGATGCGACAGACGAAATGCGGAAACCAGCGGACGAGGGCGTGTCCGTGATGTTCCACATCGCGATCCTGGCGACTGTGATTTCCTTCGCGGTATGCATTGTCATCGTGTTCTGGGCTATCCGGCGCGATACCATTCGCGAACGGTTCAGGAGGCAGGAAGAGCATCTTGCCTTTTCCGGAGTACTGGCCAATGGCATTGTCCACGACTTTCGCAATCCGATGTCGTCGGTGCGCCTGGATGCGCAGATGCTTGCGCGAGAAGTGCGCAGGCCCGATGGCCCGCGCGGCGACCGTATCGTGGAACTTTCATCTCGCATCAACCATACGATGGAACGGATGGATGGCGTCTTCCGAGAATTCCTCTACATGGCGCGTCCTGATTCCGGCACCATCGAGAAGATTGACCTTCGCGAGCTTATCTCGGTTTGCCTGGAAACGCTTTCGCCGCGTTTCGATGCCGCCGGTGTAAAGTGCAGGATTTCGATCAATGGCCAAGAACAGGCCGAAAGCGCTGGCGGCCACAAAGTCGCGGAAAAAAACGGCGCGCCGCTTTTTGTATCGGTGATGCCCGCATCGTTCCGTCGCGCGCTCGCCAACATCGTGCTCAATGCGATTCAATTTTCCCCGAATGGGGAGACGGTCGAAATCGCCGCCGCTGAAACTGGTCAGGGCGTCTGCCTCGAAGTCCGCGATCGCGGACCCGGCATTGGGGCGCGGGACAGGGAACGCATCTTCGAGATGTTCACGACATCCCGGCCAGGCGGCACTGGGCTCGGGCTGTTCATCGCCCGTACCGCGGTCACGCAGTCCGGCGGCACGATATCCGCGCTCCAGCGCGAAGGCGGCGGCACCGTCATGCGCATTGTCCTGCCCCGCATCGCGGATTGACCTATGCCGCGAAGCTGCGGTCTATCAAATTATCGCTACGTTAAAACCTATAAACTCGATGAAAGAGCGACAAAGGAGACAGAGATGACTTCAAATGGAGTTGATGGAACAGGATTTTCTTTCGTTGCAGACGGTGTTGTCACGCCGCGCGGCAAGATCGCGTGGAATGACCTGATGCGAGTGCGGATGTATGACCGCGCCGCGCAGAAGCATCCGACGTTCGGCGTTACGGCGGCCGTCCGGACATTCGGAAAGAAGCGGGTGGACATTGACTTCGTCCAGCCAGAATCAAAGTCTTTCATCCCCGCGCGAATCGTTATCGACGGCACGTACCTGCGCTTTCAGGTCGAATCCGGAGATATCGTGGAACCGCTCGGAGGATGCTGGCGCGTGATGGCGCTCGAAATCGCCCCGGCGCTTCTCGACGTGCCGGAAGGGGAGGATGCCTCGTACCTCCTGCCCGTTTTTGGCGGACTCGTCACACCTGCCGCCCATTCCCGCAAGCTGCATTCGGTGGATAGGATCTACTTCCAGCAGAGCGAGTGGGAGAAGTACGGACAAGCGAACGCATTCGGCGTTTCAACGAAGAATGGATCGATGCTCGGCATCGTCCATGGCGGTGAATTCCGCGCATGGGTCGAGACGCTCGCATGTCCTGGCGAGGCGTCGCGCCAGTTCGCCGTCATCGGCATCCGCGAGGAACCGTATGACATGGTGGAACACGAGCGCAAGGAACTGCTCTATCGCTGGCTGCCGAAAGCGCACGACTACTCCGGAATGTCGCTCGCCTACCGCGACTATCTGCTCGAAGAGCGCGAACTGCTTCCGCTTTCCGTGCGCGCGAAGTCGAATCCGGCGCTCGACAAGGTGCTCCATTCGATGAGATTCAACGTCTTCACCGGAATGAAGGTCTGGCCGTTCAAGCCGGATGGCTCCAGCCCATATTTCGCATCGACTTCGTTCGACGAGGCCGGGCAGATACTCGACGAGGCGCGCGCGGCTGGTTTCGACAAGTGCTGGGTGGTCGTGGTCGGATGGATCAAGGACGGCCATGACGGCGCATATCCGTCGCATTTCCCAGTGAACGAACGCGCAGGAGGAGAAAAGGCGCTGCGCAAGCTCCTCGCGAAGATTCGCTCGTGGGACTGGCCGGTTTCCCCCCATGACAACATCCAGTCGCTCTACACCGCCTCGCAGGATTTTGACAGGTCGGTCGCCGCGGTTACGCGCGGAGGTGAAACCGAAGCGATGGGTATTTGGTCCGGCGGGCTTACCAATCTGGCCTGCCCGCAGGTCTGGATGACGCGCTTCGGCGGTGAATTCGAGCGCATCAAGGATGTCGGTTTCAACGGCGTGTACTACATCGACGCGCTTTCCACGGCGCTCTTCCGGTGCCACGATCCGCGACATCCCGCCAACGAGCGCGAGTTTGCGCTCGCCCAGGCGCGCGTCCTCGCGTATGTCCGCAACCTCTTTGGCGCATCCGCCGCGGAAATGCCATCGACCTATCTGCTCAAGTACATCGATTATGGCCATGCGGTCGGTTCCGCGGATCGCGCTCGCAACATCAATCTCATCGATGGCGACACCGGAGCCTTCCTGCGCGAGGGCGGCCGCCATGTGCCATTCTTCTCCACGGCTGTCCACGGCATTATCCAAATGCAGGGCGATTGGCTGGCAAGCTATCGCGGCCCAGCCGGGACGCTGCCCCTCTACGTCGATGGCGGCATGCCGTCAGTGGAGGTGTGCATGCATCCGGGCGCAATCGGTGACTACTACCGCGACTCGCTGAAGACTGCCGCCGAACCCTACAAGGTCTTCTATGAGATCGTTCCGGAACTCGGCATGGGACTCACCACCGAATTCGAGGAATACGCGCCCGATGCCGTTCATTACGCATACGACAACGGAATCGAAGTGTTTGTGAACGCAACCGACAAGAAGGCCGGCGGACTCCCGCCATACTCGCTGAAGATCCTCCGCAATGGCAAGATCGTGTACAAGGGCAAGGGCGGATCGAAAAATTGCTAGTGGCTGCGGCGGACGCGGTGATCGCGAAGGCGCTTCCGTTTCCGCCGCGCGTCCAAATCTTTCAAGACATTCCTTCGCCATTTGCGATATGATTGCGATGTGATGACAACTGATACTCCATCTATCGAAGGCATTGAATTTATACAATGCGTGCGCGACAACGGGTCTGTCTCCCTCTGGAAGGCAAGGCAGACGACCCTCGACCGAATCGTGACCGTCAGGATCCTCTATGGCGCGGATGCGGCCAATCCCGCCTTGCGCAACGATTTCGTCGGCACATCGCGCATCCTCGCGCAATTGCACAATGAAGGGATCATCGAGGTCTATGACATCTCCGATTCCGTCGCGAATCCATACATGGTGGCGGAATGGGCGGATGGCCCGACAGTTGCCGAGGCCGTCGCGAATGCGCATGGCCCGCTCCCAGTCCGCGCATCGCTTGCCACCGCATCGCAGATCGCCACTGCGCTCGACTCGGCATGGAATGAGAAGCGCCTGCTCTTCCGCAATCTGAAACCGACAGAAATCCGCCTTGCGAAGGAACAAGCGAAGATCGTCAACTTCGGCCTTGCCGTGGCTGTCCCACAGGGGTCGGACTTCTTCAATTCAAATGGAGAGATAGTCGGCACGCCGCACTTCTCCGCGCCCGAACAACTTCAAGGTCTTCCCATCGACTTCCGTGCCGAGATGTTCTCGCTCGGCGCAACGCTCTACCTGATGCTTACCGGCCATCCGCCGTATGAGCAGATGATGCCCGAGCAAATCCTCACCGCAGCCAAGCCCGGTTGCATCGTAAACCCGCGCGACCTCAATCCAAAGGTTACGACAGCAATGGCGAATCTCGTCGCCAAGCTCATGATGCGCGACCCAAGGGACCGTTATGCGTCATGGAAGGATTTCCGCGCGGATGTTGCGTCGATCCTTGCCGGCAAACCTGCGCCACGCCTTTCCTCCATGCAGCTTGAAGGCAGCATGATCGCGGCTCCCGTCAATAATCCCGCTCCCGCCGAATCCAATGCGAACGCCGCCGGGAAATTCGAAAGCGCCGCCAACGAGGCACACGGGCATGGCGGTTCGTTCTTCCATGGGTTGCTGTGGTTAATCCTCGCGGCATGGATTGTCGTTCTCGGCAATGACCGCCTTGGCAATCCGCTTGGACTGCCGTTCACGATTTTCGGCGAAAGCGTAAATGCGTCATCCGATATCGTATCGGAGACTGCCCCGGTGCCGGCTACGATTGGAGAATCCGAACCATCGCAGTCGGTGAACGAGTATGGCTGGACGACCTCCGCCGAACCAGCCGCGCCGAAATCCTACGCGGAAATGGTTTCGCAAAATCAGACCGCGCCATCGCAGGACGAGGAGATCGCGATTCCAGACGAGGCCGCGAAGGCGCTCGCCGCCGCGATTCTCGATGGCGGAGCGCAGGCTGCGTTATCCGCTCTTGACAAGATCGGGCTAGACGCCAAGGCCGCCGGTGAACTCCGCGATGCGCTTTCGGCCATTCCCGATTCCAACGAGATGGTGATGGACACATTGCTTGACCGCCAGGGCGAAGTCGTCACGATCATCTACATGGACAAGGAGCGAAACATCAAACCGCTGCGCGGCGTAAACGGCGTGCTCGATACCGAGTTCATCGTCGATGGACAACCTCCACGCCAGGTGTCGTTCCCGATTGCGAAACTCAGCGCCGCCGAGCGCCTGCGCTGGATGCCGACTCCCGATGGCGAGGAGGAACAGGTGGCGTATTGCCTGCTTGCCATCCAGGCCGGCAAACGCAGTGTCGCGATGTCGCACGCCGTTGAATGCGGCCCCCTTGCGCCCGTAATCAAGGCCGCTGCCGCGACAATCGAAAGCGCCGAAACGGAGGAATAGCGCGATGATGTTCGATCCTCTATATTTGCTCTTTACGCTGCCGGCGATGGCACTTGCCGCGCTGGCGAGTTTCTTGACGAAATCAACATTCACCCGCTTCTCGAAGGTCGCCGCTTCATCGCGCATGACGGGCGCGCAGGCGGCGAGGCGGATGATGCAGTATGGCGGCGTCTGCGATGTCAGCATCGAACAGATCAACTCCTTCCTCGGCGACCACTACGATCCTTCCGCGAAGGTGCTGCGCCTTTCGCCCGACGTTTACGGTGGCACGTCGCTTTCCGCAATCGGCGTCGCATGCCACGAAGCGGGCCATGCCCTTCAGCATGCGCAGAGCTATGCGCCTCTCGTGCTTCGCTCCGCGCTCGTGCCGGCGGCGAACATCGGCAGCCGCCTAGGCTATTGGATCCTTATCGCCGGCATGGCGCTTTACGCCGCGACCGCCGCGCACTTTTCGTCGATGCTCATGATGGCCGGTATCGGACTGATGTCGCTCGCCGTACTCTTTTCGATTGTCACGCTACCGGTCGAATGGAACGCCAGCGCCCGCGCCCGCGAGCTGATGGTGAGCTGCGGGATTGTTTCCGACCGCGAGGCGGGCGACGCCCGCAAAGTCCTCAATGCGGCGTTCATGACCTATATCGCGGCGGCGGTGAGCGGCATACTCAACATCCTTTACTTCCTGATCCGTTCGGGCCTGCTGGGCGGAAGAAGGCGCGACTGACCATGCCTTTCGCGAATATGGCAATGCAAATCAAAAGCCTGATGGCGCTAGTCGCCGCCTCCATCCTCGCCCTTGCAGTGCATGCGCAGGTCGAGCGTCCGCTTCCCGAACTTGAGCCACAAGTCGAGGAGTCTATCGACAAGGCCCTCGAATGGCTTGCGGCGGCGCAGCAGGAAGATGGCTCGTTCCTTGGAAACTGGGGCAGGCTCAATGGAATTGTCGGACTCGCCGGCATGGCGTTTCTCTCGCGCGGCCACCTTCCAGGCGAAAGCAAATACGGCGCAAACATCGAGCGTTGCTTCGACTACATCATGGCGCACGAGAAGCTCGACAACGGATACTTCGGGGAGAACGACGGCAAGATGTATTCCCACGGCATCTGCACGCTTTTCCTTTCGGAGCTTTCCGGGATGATCGACACGAACCGACAGGCGAAAATCGACGCGGAACTCCCGAAGGCGCTCCAGCTTATTCTCGCGGCCCAGCGCGTCCAGAAGAATCCCGACCATCAGGGCGGATGGCGCTACACGCCGACATCGACCGACAGCGACATGTCGTGCAGCGGATGGAGCCTGATGGCGCTTCGCTCCGCGCGACTGAATGGCGCGCCCGTGCCGACAGAGGCGATCGACAGCGCAATCGCGTATGTGCTGCGCCGCCACAACGACCAGTCTGGCACATTCGGCTACCAGAATAATGCCGACTATGGCGTTACCCAGACGGGCAACGGCCTCCTTTGCATGGAGCTTTGCGGACGCCACGGCACGCCGCCGACACAGCGGGCCGCCGCCGCGCTGATGGGCTTCTACACGCAGATTCCAAACCAGGAGCAGTCCGTTTACGGCCTCTACTACGCTTCGCAGGCGCTCTTCCAGATCGGCGGCGAGGAATGGCGCGAATTCTCACGCTGGATGTACGACACCTACATTCCGCGCCAGGCGCAAGATGGTTCATGGAATTTCCAGGGCTCGCAGGCGTATGCGACGGCGATGTGCACGCTCGCCTTCACGGTGCCATGCCGCCAGCTCCCGATCTACCAGCGCGACGAGACGGTCGATGAATAGCGGCTTGCAAGCAAATGCAACTGACGCCGCAGATGGCGCAGACTGTCTTCTGTCCGTTCGCGGCCTTCGTATCGCATTCCGCAGGGATGGCTCGGAAAACGAAGTCGTGCGCGGCATCGACCTCGATATCCCGCACGGCGGCCGTATCGCGCTCGTTGGCGAAAGCGGTTGCGGCAAGAGCATGACGTGTCTTTCCCTCACGCGCCTTTCCCCGACAGACCGCGCGCGCCTTTCGGGATCGATCCGCTTCGAGGGCATGGAGCTTGCGAATGCGTCGGCGCAAACGCTTCGATCAGTCCGCGGACACGGCATCTCGTATGTCTTCCAGGATCCTTCTGGCAGTCTCAATCCCGTGATGCGCGTTGGGAAGCAAATCGCCGAATGCCTGGACGGATTGAGCGGCGAAGCCGCGCGCGACAAGGTAGTCGAGCTTCTTGCGCGCGTGCGCCTTCCCGATCCCGCGGCATGCGCCCGCGCATATCCGTGCGAACTTTCCGGCGGACAGCAACAGCGCGTGATGCTCGCGATGGCGCTTGCGGGACGCCCCAGACTGCTCGTCGCCGACGAACCGACCACGGCGCTCGATGTCGTAACGCAGGCGAAAGTGCTGGATCTTGTCGATGAACTCGCCGATGCGGACGGCATGGCCGTCTTGCTTGTAACGCACAACCTCGGCCTTGTCTCGCGACACTCGCGCCATGTCTATGTGCTCTATGCGGGACAGGTCGTGGAACATGGCCCGACACGTGACGTGCTCGCTTCGCCAATCCATCCCTACACGACCGGATTGCTTCGGTCGGTTCCAAGGCTCGATGCGCCACGGGGCGAAATGCTCCATGACATTCCCGGCACGGTTCCCGCGCCAGGCGCATTTCCGCCAGGCTGTGCCTTTGCGCCACGCTGTCCGCGCGCTATGTCAAAGTGTTCGCTCGCGATTCCGCTACTCAAGCAAGTTTCATCCGACCGCTTCGCCCGGTGCGAATAGGCGACTAAAAACGGGGACACACCCCGATTTCTTCAATTGACGCACTTTCATAATCGATTGCCAATGAGAAGGTTGTCCGGTGCTATTTCGATAGCGTAACCGCATCCAAGTTTCTGACTTTTCGTGCCGTTCCGATTCCCGCCAATTCCCCGCAGCGGATTCCATAAACACCCCTTTTCGGGGTCTGTCCCCCTTTCGCCGACAGCAACGCCGTCTTCGCGAATCCATCGCTTCCCAGCGCCCAGCCGTTGCTGAAGTTCCTCACCTCGCACCTCAGCAACTCGAACAGCGTCAGCATCTTCCCTTCCTTAATCTTTTGTCCGACCGCCTTCTCGTCGAACCTCGATTCTTGGGGACAGACCCCGTTTTCCCGGGGTGTGTCCCCGTTCTTCGCGGCATCGAGTTTGAGCCTGCCGTCGAGGATCGAACGGTAGATTCCGAGGGTTTCGTCCCAGCTCCTCCGCTCGATTCCGTAGGCATACGAAATGAGGGAGATCAATCCTTCGCGGGCGGATTCGTCGCCGCGCAAGGCCGCGCCAAGGCCTGTCCATTGGTACTCGCCGGGATTTGCGAATATCTTCGCGCGGATCGGGTTCAGGTCGATGTACGCGCCGACAACCGGCAATGTCCTGCTGCCGCGCTCGATTAGGATGCTCTTGAAGCGCTGGCCCCATGGCGAG
>JAZQOE010000018.1:0-36661 GCA_045627705.1 Kiritimatiellia bacterium
GGAAGCCCCATTTCGCGGCGCGCCGCTTTTTCGGTTGGCTATCGCCCTACTTGAGCAGGAAGATCGTGCCGCCGAAGGTTGAATTCTCGTAGCAGCCGATATCGACGATGCCACCCTTGCTGGCGCGGAAGATTCGGTCGCTGCCGTCGAGGTCGGTATCGCCCATCGCCGCGACGACGAGCGCGTTGTCGCCGGCGTTCACGAGCTTGCTCGAGGAACGCAGGTGGTAGTCGCCTTCCGCCGCGTTCTTGTAGCCGGGCGTGTAGTCTGTGACATTTACGCTCAGGTTGGTCGCATAGCCGGTGCCTTCGCCGACTTCGTAGAGGTTGACGTTGTTCAGGACGATTTGCGTCGTGCCCTGTTCGGCGAGGTTGATGGTGCCGCAACGGCTCACGGAGGAGTTGTTCAGCGTGCGCTGGAATACGCCCTTGCCCGAGAAAAGCGCGGGAATGTTGTCGAAAGTGCAGTTGACGACATTGAACACCACGCTGTAGCCACCAATCACCTGGCGCGTGCCGGTGCTTGTGATGTCGTGGAACAAGCAGTTCGCCACGATGGTCGTATCCCTGTTGCCGGCGAGGAGTTGATAATTTTCATAATTCGCCGGAAGCTCGATGCGGCGGAAGATGTCGCGGTGGTACTCGGCATGGACATTGTACGCATGGACTACGCCCATTGACTCGCTGCCGCCGTTGCCGGGCATCATGATGTCTTCGAAGACCGTGTCGCTGACAGTGACGGGTATGCGCGAGTTGAACATGCCGCCAGTGTATTCCCATCCAACCGTTGCGCCTGTGCACTTGATGTCATGGAACCAGCAGTTCGTGACCGTGAGATTTCCATTGCCGGATTCAACGTATGCGACCACCGAAACGCCGGAAGTGATGCAGCCGATTTCGGTTCCGGAGATGACGATGTTGCCACGTGACGGGCTGACATAGAGCGCGGCGCAGGATCCGAGGTATGTGCCGGCAGAGAAGCCACGAAGCGCACAGTCGGTGATATCGCCGCCCCAATAGCGCCCATAGATGCCTGTTCCAGCGGCATTCCGTATCACGAGCGAACGGAGCGCGCCGCCGGCGACCGTGCCTGGGTCGGCTCCGAGCGAGCCGAGGACGAAGGCGCGTTCCGTAGAGTCCGGATCGATGATAGCGGTGGTCGAAGGATCGTCGCCTTCACCTCTCTCGCCGACGAGCGCGATCCCCGGCGGAACAATCACGGGGAAGACTTCGCCGTCAGTTGGGCCGTATGCACCGGGAAGCAGGCGGAGTGTTTCACCGGCGCGGAGCTGTGCGACCGCGTATGTCAGCGTGCGAAGCGGGGATTCCTCGGTGCCGATACCGTCCGCATCGCTTCCTTCGGGCGAGATGTAGAGCGGGGACTCAAAACCGACAACTTCGATCGTGAGGGTGTCCTCGCCGGATTCCGCGAATGTCCATCCGCTGGGAAGATGAAGGTCAAGCTTTGAGCTACCGACGCCATTCGCCAAAACCGAGATCGCGCCATCGGCGGCAGTCTCGCCCAACGCAATTCCAGTGCCGTTCCACGAAATCGTATTGCCTCCATCTCCAGTCTGCGAGTCCGCCGTAACCGCTATCGCTTCGGGGGCGGTGAAGAAGGAATTGGGAAGTTGCGGCGTGAGGGAGACGCTTTCGCCAGCACGCATGAAGAAACGCGGGGCGAAGCCCGGAATCGTAACTTCGCAAGAGTTCACCTGAATGCCGATCGACGCGGAGTCGAGCTCCTCGTTTGCGTCGGAGATTCCGAGTTCGAGGAGCGTGCCGTTCGGGACTGTGAGCGTATCGGCTGCGGTTACGACGAGCATGTTTGTCTCAAGGCCCGTCGCAAAGGAGAGCGACGCCGCGCCAGTGACATCCTCGGGGTATTCGACATTCGCTGTGATTGGATCGCGCTCCATGACGGGTTCGATCCAAACGGGGATGGCCACGCTCTTGCCCTCGAAGACGCCGTAGGTCGCCGCGCCCGCGACAAAGCGAGCGCCCGCGGCGGAGGGATCGTACTCGTATGCGCCGACATCGACAGTCGCGACACCGTCGCCATTGCCGTCCGCGATACGCTTGCCGAGCGCGAGTTCGTTTGCACCTTTGACATACGAATTGTTGCCGGCATCGACGAGCTGGCTGAGTGGCTTGAGTTTGAAGTTCGCGGCCTCGGCGTTCTTGTAGTATGGATCGTACGAGGTCACGTTCTCGCTGTTGGCTTCGCTATAGTTTGAGGCGTCGCCAGTGTTGTAGATGTTGACATTCTTGAGATAGACGTAGGTCGTGGGGGTGTTCGCCATCGCGAGGTGTCCGCAATCGCTTATGCTGGAGTTGAACACCTGGAGAGTCGTGCCAGAGGAAGGACGCACCACGGTGTCAACATTGTGGAAGGTGCAGTTGTAAACGAGCGGGGCGACGCGGAAGCCGCCGACTGCGCTGGATGTATAACTGGCGCCGTTGTTCTTGAAGTGGATGTTGTAGAAGAGGCTATTGCATATCCGGAGCTGCTGGCCGGTAGCGTTTGCATTGTCGCCGCCGATGAACGCTTCGCCATTGTTGTAGAAATTGATGTCGTGGAAGACGCAGCGATCGATCAGGCTGTAACCGTAGTCGGAGGTCTTTCCGAACATGATGCAGCAGCCTTCGTTGTGGTTGCCGCCTGGCGCCGAGAAGTTCGAGAAGGTTGTGTCGAGGATTTGGGAATTCCAGCCGGCGGTCTGGACTGTGGACGAACTCATGATACGGATGTTGCCGGAATGCTGGCCCGCCGCATTCTGGGTCGAAATGCTGTCGAAGAGGCAATTGGTGATCGTCAGCATGCCACCTGTCGTACCGCGCAGATCCATGAGCTGCCTTGTGTTTTGATTGTTTGTCGTGCCGGTGATGTTTGTGACAACGAGTCCGCTCATTGTAAGGTTGCGGGCGGCTGACTCGTTCACATAGATGAAGTTGTAGGTGTTTTGGATGTCGCTGATTTCGCAATCCTCGATGATGCCGCCCCATGATTCGGCATTGATCGCGTAGCGTTGCGCGCGACGGAGCGAAAGGCCGGCGATGCGCGATGGTGTCGTGGAGGCGGTGAGATTCAGCAGGTTGCCTTCGCGGTTGCCATCGATAATCGTGCTGCCGATGCCCGAACCGACAACAGCCACGTTGTTGGAGACGACGAGCGGGAATATTTCGCCCGATTCGGCGGAGAAGGTGCCCTCGCCGGCGTAGATGACATGGAGCTCGCCATCATTCGCGTTGTTCGCGACATCGAGCGCGTGGGAGATCGTGGCGAAGGGATATTCCGACGAACCGTCGCCGAGGTCGTCGTCGCCATCGGTCTCGACATGGATGTCGAGTGTGGCGGACATCGACACATGCGCGACGGCGCTGGACCCGACACCGGCATTGTTGGTCACGTAGAGCGTGATGTCGCAGGGGCCATACACGATAGATGGAGATACTGTACGGGAGAAGATCCCTGCCGGGTCCGAAGAACCATCATCGATGTCATCGGCGGTAATCGCGTGCCCCGCGGTTGTATCGATTCTGATTTCAATGTCTTTGGTAACTACGGACGGGGCGGCCGTGGTGTAGTTGACTGTCGCATGGTGGCAGTTCGTCTGGGCGTTTTCGCCAGTCGTGCGTGTCCAAAGATTGATTGTCACGTCATCGCCTTCGGATGGTGTCGGGAAGGTGAAGGATTCGGGGAATGTCGTTGAGGAGGGGAGCCAGTCTGCTTCGGCAAGATTTTCCGCATCGCCTTCGAGCGTGAGCTGGTATTCCATTCCGTCGGTGAACACGGCGTGTTCGACGATTGTGACCGTGTCGGATGAAATGAACTCGTTGCTTCCAGTCACAGGATTTGCGACTTTTAATGAGAACAGGTCCCACTTGGTGCCAAGGTAATTCCAAACGGTTTCCTGCTCTGCCTTTGAAAGCACACGGTTGAAGACGAGGATTTCCGCGATATCGCCGTTCAGGCCTCCGGAATAATTCTGGTTGTAATTCGAAGCGCCAAGGCGGACGGTATTCTCGGGGTTCTGCTTGAAAAAGAATTTGTTCGCATTGCTGGCGGAATTGACGAGTTCGTTGTTTATCAAGACATCCAATGATGCGCCCTTGGTGCTGTATGAATAACCATTGACGACAGCTGAAAGCATGATGTACTCGCCGGCGGTGTAGTCCGCGCGCAGGTCGAAATTGCCTGATGCGCCGCCACCGGAACTGTCTGACGTCCAGCGGATTGCGCCCGCCTCTGTCGTCGCGACGAGACTGCCGCCGCCATTTGCCCAGAATTCGATGCCGCTATGGTTGCCCGGCAATGCAAGGACATACGAGCAATTTTCCTTTCCGTCATTGCCGCCAGAGGTAGTGCTTCTGGCGACTGCGAAAGTTGTGTGCGGCGACTGGAAGAGTGCCTTTAGCGCATTGTTCTGGCATTGGAGGTACTGCGTGACCTTGAGGTTTCCGGCATTGGGGCGCTGGAAGTGGACGACCGTCCTGCCATTAGGGCCATCGTTGTTGACTGTCGGCCTCTGTCCATCTGTGCCCTGCGTGAAGGAAAGGTTGCCGGCCTTGTCTGTCCAAGTCGGCACCTTTGTCCCGGTTGCGTAATTTGCGAAATCGTTGGCGTCAAGCCAAAGTGCGAGGCCATTCACATCGACTGGTGAATCTGCGCTGGCGACACCCGCAAACGCAATTGCGGCGACAGCTGAAGCGATGCGGGACAACAAACGGTTTGAATCCATGGCGTCGATACTCCTGATATAGTGGCAAGGGCAGGCACTGCAAGTGCCTGCAGGAAAGATACATTTTCTATTTTACCCAAACGGCATTTTGTGTCAAGTAGGCACCTGGCAACCAGAAAAACGGCATGCATTTGCGGATCGACGGCGAGGGCGCCGTCGCAACGCGCCACTTGTTGTCTGTTCGCTGTTATCGGTTATCTCGAATCTGTCATGTCGAGATGGCCGAGTTGTTCAACGCGATCGACGTGGGCAATTCCGCCGCGGATTTGCGCGCGGTAGAGGAACACTCCAAGGTCGGAGTCATATCCGCGAAGGCCAAACTTGGCGGGATCGTAGGGGCGTTCGACGGCGAATTGATAGATTCCAGTCGGTTGCTTTTGCGAAGTGCCGTCATGCACTTCCATTTCGATTGTTTCGACTTGATGGTCGCCGTGGATGTCGATCGATGCTGCTTCGCCCCAGGGTGCGGTTATCTTCAATGTCTGGTTCGACCATGCGGGCTCGGGCGGGAACCATGAGGCGTCGATGGTGATTGAAACCGTCCCCGATGGTGGGACGGGTCCGACAATCCCCGAACCCTGGCGTGTCCATGTGCCGCCATTTTTAGTCGCGCCCCATGGTCCGCGCAATCCAATCGGGCCTCCATCGAGGACTTTGTCCTGTCCAAAAAACGGCGCGCCGTTTTTTAGCGGCATGACGCGCATGAGGCGGTTGTCCACGCACTTCGCCCCCAATGAGACGGGTAGGAAGTCATTGTGCGCTCCGGCCACGATCGGGAATCGTCCGCCCGAAATGTAGATGTCTTCCAGCGCGAAGCCTTCTTCAAGCGTAGTGCTGGCATACGAGGTAGCGACGCAGACATCGCCTGTCGAGGCGACTTGCGCAATCCATCCGGCGACCTCTGGCCAACGTTCGGGTGATTTTGCTGAAAGTCCAAGGACAGGATATTCCAGTGAGGCCATGTAGGGGACGGCGTGCGGGAAATAGTCGAATACTGTGAGTGGACGTCCTTCGCGGTCGAACGTATCCCGGAATGCCTTGCAGAATTTGTTTGCGTCTTGTTCGTTGATTCCAATGTACGCCTGTGTCCAGCGGATTGGCGAAACCAGTCCAAGCGCAAGGATTCCAATGCAGGTGACGGCACGGGTGGCGCGCGGCAGGCGGACGCAGTCGATTGCGAGTGCGGGTGCGAGGATGGCTGTAAGGGTTATCGCGATCGGCAGAAAGCGCCGCTCGCTCCAGATGCCAACTGGAACCTCGATGCCTTTGATGAAGATGAAGAGAAGCGAGGCGAAGGCTATGCCCACAAGCGCGGCGAACGCCGGGCGCTGTCGCTTGTCCCATGCGAGGACATACGTGGCGATGCACCACAGCAGGGCGCATGGAATGCGTATGCCCGTCCAGACCGATGCCGCACCCTTTGCGAGCGTTCCGACATGTGCCTGTGCGAATTCGCGGATTGGCGCGGGTCCGTGGGCGCATGCGACAACTGCGGCAAGCATCATTGCGGCTGGGATGAGCGCGAGAGCGAAACGGCCCCGCACGTCGATTCTGTCGTATGCTGTAACGGCCATGGAACGTCCGCGCGTCGTCAGGACAAAGCCTAGCAACGCAATGCCAATGAGGCACGCGATCGCGGCGGCGATCATCAGCACCCGATGTTCCGGCGCGGCCCTGAAGATCGTGGCGAGCGTTTCGGGATTTGTCCAGTTCCCATACGGCTGGCAGATGTTGCGGGTGACGTACCATCCAGGCGCGAATCCCGCCGCGCAGCCCACGATGAGCGCTGGCGCATGGCAGCGGCGCGAAATCGATGGCAGAAGTGCAATCGCTATCGGCGCGGAAACAGCGACGAGAATCGGATGCACGCTGACGGCGAAGCCAAGGGCGAATCCGGCGATGGCGAACGAGACTGGGTTGCGCATGCGGCGCGACAGGGCGGAGATGAGTGCCGCTGTCGCGAGCAGTGTCCCTACGCACTCCGTGTAGAAACCGCGGAAAAACCAGCAGGGCCAGGGCGTCGCAAGAAGCAGTGCCGCCGCAATTGATATCCCGGCGCGTCCTCCTTTGCCGATGCATGCCGAGAGGAGAATCGCGAACCAGAGTGTCGCAAGGAGAGCGGGGAAATGGAGTGGCATCCCGCTGCCTGCCGCAGCGAGTGGAAGAAACGGCGTGAAGAACGGGACCGTGCGCGATGGCGAACCATCCGCAAGTTGGAACGACAGGTCTCGCGTCGGTCGTGCGCCTGTCGCGCTTCGGTACCAGAAAGCCTTTTGAAGACTTTGGGGAACACTTGCGAGAACCTTGTCGGGACCGGTCATCGTGCGCCCGGCTGAAAACGCGACAGCCAGTTCCTTCATTGCGGAGCAGTCGAGTCCGCAGAAGGTATCGTTGTGCGGGCGCATCGCAAGGAATGTCCCGAATGTCGCCAGGGCAATTATCGCGGTTATTGCGAGCGCGCGCGATTTCCTGCATGCGGCGATTGTCTCGGGGAGAAGCCGCGCAAGGAAAAAGACCATTGGCGCCACGAAGGCGGCGGCGCAGGAGATTCCAAGAAGTGTCATTTGCATGTCCGGTCTTCAGATCAAGTTCGCGGACGCCCGGAAGCAACCGCCTCGATGCGTCTTCCAAGGAAAAGCCCTGTTCCATCGGCGGAGATTGTCACGCGGTCGTTCGACTTGATCGTGACGGTCGCATCGTGTGCGCCGGATTGCTCCGCGAGCGCGCGCACGAGCTTCTCCAGTTCGACGCGGCAGTACGCTTCGGCCTTTTCGATCTTGTCGAATGTCGGCGCGCCCGCGAGGCCCTGAACATGAAGCACGCCGATTTCGTCGGGCTGGATTGTGACCTGGCGGACAACCTGCACTTCGCTCGTTATGGCGCCGATTGCGTTCGCGACATCGCCATCTTCCGGAAGAATGGCCTCGGTGTTGAGTAGCCTTGCGACTTCCGGAACGAAGAATGACGATGGTGCGCCGATGCCGATTACGGGAACGCCGAGTTCAAGGCGCACGCCAAGGCCGTCGGCGATTTCGCCCAGCCCGCGCGCGAGCAACGACTGTCCGAGCCAGTCTGAAGCGGACGCTTCGCGTGCGGCGCGCCGCTCGGAAGCAGTTGCGGCGAGGGCGTCGAGACGCGTCAGCATGAGTTCGCGCGACGCCTTGAGCGCTACATCGTGTATTACTCGCTCGGCGAATGCGTTCGCGTCAAGCCCAAGGCGCACGCCGAGGCGTGTCGCGGTGCGGCGCGCCGCTTCTGAATCCCACATTGCCATTCTGCCTAGAACGTGCAGGGCATCTGTCGGCGTGAATCCGATGCGCTGGATGAGCATGCGGTCAACGAGTGGAGACAGCTCAAGGAACGACGGGCGCATGCACTTTGTCGCGGCGAGCAATTCGGCGACGGTTTTTGGCCCGCTTGCGAGCGCGTCGAGGACAATGCGTTGGCGTTCCGTAAGCGAAGACTCATCGCGGTGCGCCGCTGTCGGGGCAATGGCGTAAAGCGCGGACATCTCGCGGTCGCGAGAATCGCTGTCTGCGCGGTCAAGCGCATCGAGCGCATGCGCCTCGGCACCTTCGCCGCAGAACTGTGCGAGACGGCAGATGGGAAGGACGCGCTGAGGTCCAATCTGGATCGATGCGCTTCCTGGATCGACCGAGATGTCGCTGTCGCCGCCAAGACCTAGCGTCCGCACGGCGAGGGCGCGGACATGTGTGCGCCATCGCCCGACGGACGCGCCGTCTGGATCTGTCTTCACCGCGCCATCGCGGAGGACCGCGGTGTCGGATGTCGTGCCGCCCATGTCGAGCACGATCGCGTCCTTGGCGTTCGTGAGGCGGCGCACGCCGGCCACGCTCGCCGCGGGGCCCGACAGAAGAGTTTCGACAGGATGCTCGAGCGCGAACTCGACGCCCATGAGAGCGCCATCGCTTCTCACGACCATGACGGGCGCATCGATGCCCTTGCTGGAGAGAACTGCGCGGAGGCGTTCGAGAAGGTCGCGCAGACAAGGAATGATGCGCGCGTTGAGAGTAGCCGTCGCGGCACGCACGGTGTATCCACACGCGGAAGAGATTTCGTGCCCGCAAGTCACGGACAATCCTGTCGCCTGTCTCACGATCTCCGCGACAGCGAGTTCATGCGCGGGATTTACGTGGCTTGCGTAGCCTGTCACGGCGAAGGCGCGGACATGGTCCGTGTTGACCATTTCGATCGCGGTGCGCCGCACTTCCTCGATATCTATCGGCGCGAGTTCGGAGCCATCGATCGCGAGGCTTCCCTTTACCACTCTCAGCGGGCGGTGGTCGAACTTCGAGGAATCGAAGCCGCCGGGGGGAGGCATGAGGAGAAGCCCGACCTTCTGTCCCTTGCCTTCGACGATTGCATTTGTCGCGAGGGTGGTGGAGACCGCCACGAGCGAAATGTCGCGGAGTGATTCCGGCGGAAGCGCGTCGAGCGATTGACTGATGCCCACGGAATAGTCCCAGTGGGAAGTCGGGGCCTTCGCCTTGGCGGTGACGCGCTCCGTCGTCCAGTCGAAGACCGCGGTATCGGTGTATGTGCCGCCGGCGTCGATTCCGAGTCCATTGCCCGGGCGCCTTGTGCCGCTTGCGGATGGCAGGGAGATGAACGAGTCGCCGGTGTCGCTTTTCGTAGCCGTTGCCGCCAGCGCCATGGTGCTTGGCGGACGGGCGGTAAGGCGGCGCTCGATTGCGTCGAAGACCGTCACCATTCCCGGTCCGACACGGAGTACGCCGGGGTGGGGTTCGCCGAGAAGCAGCGCGTGAAGGATGTCGTGCGACCCCTTGAGTTCTTCGTAGAGCCAGCCGTTTTCCTTCGCGAGATCCTGGGCGAGCGAGCAAAGGTTGCGGTTGCCGACGCCGGTGTCGATGAAGGCGGCGCGCTGGTAGTTGTGCTTCCAGCTGCCGAGGAACTCATCGACGGCCCTGGCGTTTTCCTCGCCGTGCGCGGCGACAAGATCGGGGTCGAGCCCGGAGCCGGCCGAGCAAGCCTTGCCCTTTACGCCCATGTCCTCATCGACCCAGCCGGCGGTGATGTAGTAGGTGCCTGGATACTTGCCGAACTGTTCGCGGTATGCGGCGTCGGAGCCGAGAAAAAGCGCGATGCAATCGTGGACGCGGGGGATGTCTATCGGGATGTCGCGCGCCTGGATGCCGATCGTGCCGCGTCCGCAGATGCCGTATGCGATCGCGATCCGGTCGGCGGATCTGGCGCTGGAAACGGCGTCGATCCGTTCCTGCACGCGGCGGTGCAATTCTGCGGGGGTCTGGTGGAGCTTGCCAGGGAGCAGGTCGAGCACGAAGTCCTTGCCGGGGATTGTGGGCATGATAGCCCGGAGATCTACGCCGAGTACGCCGCACGCGATTATGTGCACGCGCTCGCGGGCTTGGCCCGTCACATTTTCCACATTGTCGCTCATTTCAAATTCCATCGAACGGGGTATGGCCCTGCATCATCTGCTATTCAAGCAATGCCTTTGGAGCGAGAATGGCGATGACGGCAATGCCATAGAGGATGATGTCCACGAGGAGAATCTTGTCTGCAAGGAGGATTTGCTCCGGCCTTCCGCCTTCGCGGTGGCGATAGACTAGGTCGAGGTATCGGAATACTCCGAACAGGACAAACGGAATCGTGAAGCCGAGGCGATGCGTCCCAAAGCGCTCGACGGTTTCGCCGCAGAGCGTGTAGATGGCATAGCAGACGACGGTGGCCGCGCTTGTTATGGCGATCAGCTGGTCGAGCAGGCGCGTGTTGTAGCCAGCCAGCGCGGAACGATGGGAGGCGCCTTCGGGGTCAACGGTCTCGACGCCCATTTCGTGGCGGCGCTTGCAAAGCGCGAGGAACAGCGCCAGCAGGAAAGTGCAGAGCAGCAGCCAGGGCGAAATGCGCACGAGAAGCGCTTCTGCGCCGGCGACCGCGCGCATCACGAAGCCGATCGCGATGATGAACACGTCGAGCAGGGGAAGGCGCTTCAACCAGAGCGAGTACGCGACCTGGAGCGCCACGTAGCCCGCGGCGACGCGAGTGAATTCGATTGGAAGCCATACGACCGAAACTGCAAAGCCCACGGCCAGCAACGCCAAGAAAGCGCACCAGGCGGTCTTTGCGGGGAGGGCGCCGCTTGCGATCGGGCGCAGCCGCTTGACAGGATGCGCGCGGTCGGCCTTGACGTCGAGCAAGTCGTTCATCAGGTAAACGGCACTGGAAAGCATGCAGAAGACGAACGTGGCGACGAGCGTCTTTGCGGCGGATTGCATGGCGAGGGCACGAATGCCCTGCGTGGGGTCGCCAAATGCGAAAAAGAATGCCGCCATGACAACGGCATTCTTCGTCCACTGCTTCGGGCGCAGCGCCAATAGGATGGCCTTTATCATGCTTTCTGCCGATTGCCCTTTTTGGGATGCCTGCGCAGTCCGTTGCGGAACCAGAGCGCCCATACCATGTAAAGCGCCTCGCGCGCGATACTGATGTTCATCTTGGATTGGCCGGCCTTGCGGTCCTCGAAGACGATAGGCACTTCTTTCACTGTGAACCCATTCATCCATGCGGTGTGGGTCATCTCGATCTGGAACGAATACCCGCTGGATGTCACGCGGTCAAGCTTGATCGATTCGAGCACGCGGCGGTGGAAACACTTGAATCCGCCAGTTGGGTCGTACACGGGAAGACCAGTGATCATGCGGACATAGACGCCCGCGCCGGTGCTGAGGAGGAGGCGGGAAAGGGGCCAGTTCATCACGCGGATGCCGCCGATGTAGCGGGAACCCAAGACAAGATCGGCTTCGGATGCGGCGGCAATCAAGGAGGGGAGCGACTTCGGGTCATGGGAGAAATCGGCGTCCATCTCCATGATTAACTCGTAGTCGCGCTCTAGCGCCCACTTGAAACCCGCGATGTACGCCTTGCCTAGTCCGGACTTGCCGGGACGATGCATGACGTGTATGCGCGGATTCGAGGCGGCCATCGCGTCGAGAATATCGCCTGTGCCGTCCGGGGAATTGTCATCGACGAAGAGGATTTCCGCTTCGTAGGCGTTTTCCAGGACGGCCGCGGCGATAGGCTCGGCATTCTCCCGCTCGTTGTACGTCGGGATGATTATGAGTACCCTGTCCATTTCAGTTGTCTTGAATTTAGCGAAAAATCCACATTCGCACAAGTCACTTCCGCAAGCAAGATGCCAATCATTGCACTTTTCACGCTAAAGTACTAAGATTGCCATTATGAATGGATGGTGCTCATGGGAAAATCGTATTTGTTCGTTGGTGGGTTGATGATGGCTGCCATTGTCAATGCCGGTCAGCTTTCGCTTTCGCCGATGTTCGGCGATCACATGGTGCTGCAGCGTGACATGGATGTCCCCGTGTGGGGCAAGGCGGATCCCGGCATGGAGATTTCAGTCGAATTTGCTGGGAAGAAGGCGGTCGCCGTCGCCGATGGGGACGGACGCTGGCGCACCGTGTTCGGCAGATTCGAGGCGTCTGACGAGCCACGCGAAATGACAGTCTCTGCGGATGGCGCGGACCCGATTGTCGTCGGCGACATGCTTGTCGGCGAAGTGTGGCTCTGCTCCGGCCAGTCGAACATGCAGTTCGAGCTCGACCGCGCGGATGGCGCTGCCGAGATGATCGCCACTTCCGAGAATCCTCGCATCCGCCTTTTCCAGATGCAGGGAGCAATCGAGTTCGAGCCGCAGAAGGACATGCGCGGCAAGTGGATGCCATGCAATCCCGAAACGACGCCGAAGTTCTCTGCAATCGCGTATCTCTTCGGACGCGACATCGAGTCGCGCCTGCAAGTGCCGATCGGCCTTGTCCATGCGTCGCAGGGCTGGACGCCGGGCGAAGCGTGGATGAGCCGCGAGTCGCTCATGGCCGAGCCTTCGCTTCGTTATCTCGTTGAGGCGTGGGACAAGGCAACGGCGGACTTCCCCCGTCTTTCCGAGGAGTACAAGCAGAAGATGGCCGAATGGCAGAAGGCCGCCGATGCCGCGAAAGAGCAGGGCGCCGAACCGCCGCCCCAGCCCCAGGCCCCAGTCGATCCGCACTTCCTCCATCGCGCGAGCGGCTTCTACAACGGTTGCATCGCGCCAATCGCCGGACTCGCCATGCGCGGCGTGATCTGGTATCAGGGCGAGACGAATGAAGTCCGCGGACACGAATATCGCGTGCTCTTCCCCGCACTGATCAAGGGCTGGCGCGAGGCATGGGGACGCGACTTCCCATTCCTCTTCGTCCAGGTCGCCGCCGTGCTTCCGCCCGATCCCGAACCCGTCCCAAGCGAATGGGCGGAACTTCGCGAATCGCAGGCGCTGACGGCGCAGACCATCGCCAACACCGCCATGGCATGCACGATTGACATCGGCGAGCAGGACGATGTTCACCCCAAGAATAAGTTGGAGGCGGCGCGCCGTCTCGCCCTCACGGCGCGTTCCCGCGTCTATGGCGAGCGCATCGTCGATTCGGGGCCAACCTTCAAGGATGCGAAATTCGCGGATGGCAAGGCGGTCGTGAGCTTCGACAACATCGCCGATGGACTTGTCGCAAAGGGCGGCGATCTCGCTACATTCCAAATCGCTGGCGATGACCGTAAGTTCGTTTATGCAAGCGCGAAGATCGATGGCGACAAGGTCGTCGTCTGGAGCGATGCCGTCGCGGCGCCGGTCGCTGTCCGCTACGCCTGGAACAACAACCCCGAAGGCTGCAACCTCTACAACACCGAAGGTCTGCCGTGCGTCCCGTTCCGCAGCGACGACTGGCCGTGCAAGACACTCGATTCGCATCGTTCCTTCATCACGCCTTGACCTTGTCCTTTCTTTAGTCGATCGCGATCGACGGCATCCATTTCAATTTCAAAAAGGAAACCAATGAGAAAACTAATCGCATTCGCCACGACTCTTTCGCTTGCGGCAAGCGCCGCGCTTGCGCAATCCGCCGCCGAGACATCGGCCGCGCTTAAGGAACTTGCCGATGGCAGGCCGGTGAAGCTTGTCTGGATTCAGGACGCGGGTCCCACGGCATGTACCTTTTCCGAAAAGCCCACGCTGAAGCTCATGGGTTTCGATACCGAGGATGGTCTCGGCGAGCGCGTGATCCTCGACGAGCTCTCGCAGTATTCAAAGCCGCTCATCACCGATGACGGAACTCGCGTGGTTTACGGCGATCCTTCGAAGGGCGGCATCTTCATCGTCGATTTCAAAGGCGGCGCGCCGCGAAAGATCCTCGCCGATGCATCGTTCATGGATGTCTGGGAGGATCCCCGCGATCACGTCGAATGGATCTATGCTAGCGAAAAGGTGCAGCGCGGCGGCAAGGAAGTCTCCGCGATTTACCGCCATCGCCTCGATGACCCCTCTGTTTCCGAACTCGTCTGGGATAAGACCGGATGCTATCACTTCATGGTGAACGGCGATGGCCGCGCCGCATCCGGCGGCGGAGATGGTGGCAACTCGCCGCAAGGCGTCTTCTTCCTTCCAAACCGTTTCTTCGCGCAGCGTGCCGGAGGTTGCTGGCCCGCGATGTGTCCCGATGATTCCCTTCGTTCATGGGTGTTCACGGGCAACCACCGCTCTATCCACTTCTGCTTCACGACCGACCGTTCTGGCAAGGGTTCCAGCTGGGGCGTGCGCTTCGACAGGGCGCCCGGCCTGGAAATCAAGGGCAACGAGGAGATGTATCACCCGCGCTGGAGCAACCATCCGCGCTTCCTTACGCTCACGTCACCCTTCAGCCACTGGCAGTGGGCGAAGGAAGAGGGCAAGATCCCCAATGAAGTCGCGGCTGGAGTCGAGGTCTATTTTGGCAAGTTTACAGAGGACTTCCATGACATCGAACGCTGGGTGAAGGTCTCGCACAACGAGCGCGGCGACTATTGGCCCGACGCATGGGTCAAGCCGGATGTCCCGCCCGCATGGCTCAAGGAACGCCCGTCCGACCTTCCCGATGCCGAGGAGGGGGCTGCCGGGGCAAAGCCCGACATCGCGGGCACTGTCTATGCGTGGGCGGACGGCACTACCGACAACCAGCTCGTCGATCCAGATTCCGGCGCCGTTACCCAGTGCGGCGGGCGCTTCCTCCGTTCCACATGTCTCGCGCAGGGTTCGCTCCTCGACTTGAACAGCGGCGCGTTCATCCCCGATGGCGCCGCGGAACGCTGGCTCGCCGCCGTGAAGAAGTCCAGGGCCGCTTCCTTCGAACTGGCCATCACGCCAAGCGTCGTGCCACTCAAGAATCACGCGACAATCCTTGACTTCGGCGACAACGCCCGTCTCGTCCAGATTGGCGATTCACTGAAGCTTTCCCTTCGCGGCCTCTCCTATCCCATCGACCTCCCGGCGACGCTCAAGGCCGGCGTCGCGCTGCATCTCGCCGTTTCGCTTTCCGATGCCGATGGTCTCGCCATCTTCATCGACGGACAGCGTGTACTCGTTCCTGTGGATTGCGCCAAGGCCACTCCCGCCGCATGGCAGGATGCGCAGCTTGTTCTCGGCGATTCCGCGGAAGGCAACGCAAACTGGCCTGGACGCATGGAATCAATCGCCTTCCTCGGCCGATCGATGGCGCTCCCCGAAGCGCGCCTCCGTTGCTCCGCATGGCGCGAACGCGCCGCCGCGCGCGCACCCGCGGCAAAGCGTCTCGTTGTCGAAGCGTTGCTGGTCGATGACTGCGAACCCGCCGATCCGCTTGGAATCGCGCCGTATAAGCGCTGCCTGTCCGTGCGCCACTACCAGATTACGCACATCCATGAGGGACAGACCGAAGACAAGGACATCAACGTTGCGCAATGGTCTGTCCTGGACGGCGAAGTCTTCGCCCCGTATCTCGACTACAAGCCCGGCAACACCTACCGCCTTACGCTCGAACCTTGGGAAGCGCACCCCGAACAGGAATCGGAGCGTATGACGATGGGCGACGAGGTCGATGTCGAAGTCCCGTTCTACTACCAGCCGCCGGCAATTGTCCTTCCGTCTGCGGCAGAGACATCCGCCGCGCCCCAGCTTTGGAAGCAGGTCGAAGGACAGCGCAAGAACGGCGGAATCGTGCTTCAGGCGCCGCTTTCGATCCGCAACGAGCGCGAACCGAAGCCTTTCGCGGTCGATTTCCCCGGCGAGCTTGCGCTCGACACGGATGGACAGCCCGTGACGATCGATAGCGAGACCTTCCAGTTCTCGATCGATCGCAAACTTCATCTTGGCGGTAGCGGCGCCGTCGCCGGCGTGGCTGTTGTGAAGGGCGGCAGCGATGTGCCGTCGCATCCCAATCTCGTCTTCGAGGGCGAAGGGAAGGGCGCTCGCGCCGAGGCCATCCTCGGAGTCGATTCGCTGGAAATCGTCCGCCTCGGCACAGGGTTCACAGATAGGCCCGTCCTCGAGTTCGATCCCCCCGAAATCTACGGCGGCACGCCGCCGAATGTACAGGTGTTCATCGACAACAAGAGTGGCGCGATTGACAATGTCATCGTCATGTCCCCTGGCTCCGGCTACACCCGCATTCCCCGCGTGCGCATTGTCGGCGATGGCACGGGCGCTGAAATCCAGGCCCACATGAAGATCGTCGGCGTGCATGTGATCGATGGCGGTTCCGGCTATACATCGATGCCGAAGGTCACAGTCGAAGGCGCCCCCGATGCGATCCTGCAAGCCGTTTCCCAGGAAACGCTCCTCCGTTATCGTGGCTCGCAAAGCAATGCGATCGTCGAGAACAACGCAGACGTCGATCAGGATGGTTCGCAGATTCTCTACGACTGGGCGGCGGACGGCAACAACACAGGTAATCGCGAATTCCGCAACAAGGGCAAGTGGCGGATGCACAATGGCGCGATCATCGGCTTCATGACCTCCACCGGCCGCGGGCTTTGGGTGCCTTGGTTCCAGAACGACGGAGCCTTTGCGCTCGGCGCAGGCTGCAACCTCGCGCTCCATCATGTCCGCAACAATGGCGAGATGACGCTCGAAGCCCCCGCGCAGATTGGCCTCGCGGATGCCTGGGGATCGGAGGATACGTTCTTCAACTTCGGGAAGCTCCGCGTGATTGGCGCCGACGCCGCGAAGCCTGTCGTCTTTGGCTGGACTGGTCCCGGCAACTGCGGCAAGCGCGCACTGCAGAACGGCAGCGACGAGAACGCAGCGACGCTCGCGATTGAAAATGGCGGCGCCTTCCGGGTCGTCGGCAACAACACCCGCGTGGACAATTCCGCAGGTTCGATCTTCGCGCTGCTATCCGGCGGCGCACTCGAGATCATCACGAGCGACAACGGTTCGACACATCTCTTCAACAACCGCGAGGCGTTGTTCGTCAACGCGGTCGATGCGAAGTTCCGCTTCGCCGGCAGACTGGTTGTCCAGGGCAACCATGGCGGCCGTACTGGCGTCAGCAACGCCGGGCAAATGCGTATCGAGGATGGCGCGGAGCTCGAGCGCCTCCCAAACAGCTCCGGGCAGGGCAGCTTCTACAAGGCGGATGCAAACAGCTCGCTCATCGAAAACCTCGCCGGCGGCGTTGTCAGCGCAAAGGGATCGTTCTCGTATGTCAACTCCACTGGCGTGGAAGAGGGCCGAATGCTCCTCTTCCGCAATGCTGGAACGCTTGAAGTCGCCGATGCGTTCGCGATGAACGACGTGAACCTCTCGTTCAAGGGCGAAGGCGAAAACGGCGAGGCGATCCTTCGAGTGACGCTCGGCAAGGATGCCGCGGCCGCGCCATTGACCCTTCGCGGAACGGCCGATGACACTGGCGTCGTCTCGGTCGATGGCGAATCCGCCACCGCCCTTGAAATCGTCGTGCCGCAAGGCATGCAGCCGCATGGCCGCTATCGCATCATCGACGCGACGAAGATCAGCGGCGCCTTCAAGGCAGTTCGCGTTGTCGGCAACAATGCCGCATGCGCCGCTGAACTCTCCGAAGACGCCAAGTCGCTTGACGTGATCTTCCAGTAGCGGGTTCGATGGCTGGACCATCGCCAATGCGGTTTTCCATGAGGGATGAACGTGGGCTTCTTTTCGACGCCCACGCCCATCCGCAGGATCCGCGCTTTGGCGATGGTTCCCTGCCGCGGCTAAAGGCCATTGCGCATGAAGCGGGGATTTGCGGTTGCTGCGCGTGTGCCACGAATCCCGATGACTGGGATGCCACGCTTGCGCTTCCCGCGAAATTCGGCGATGGATTTTCGGTGACAGTCGCATTGGGCGTACATCCGTGGTGGGCAGACGCCGCCGCCGATGGATGGCCTGAACGCCTTCGCGAATTACTCGCGCTAAATCCCGATGCGCTTGTCGGCGAAGTTGGACTGGATGGAATGCGGGATATCCCTTTTGAAACTCAGTGCGCCGTGCTTGAAACGCAGCTTGCGATCGCTGCGGAATTGGGACGTGGCGTGGCGCTTCACGGCGCGCGCGCATGGGGGAAACTCGCGGAATTGTTGCGGCCATTCGCAGGGCGCATTCCATTTTTCATTGCGCACGGATTTGGTGGTTCCGTCGAAACCATGCGCGAATTGATTGGGCTTGGCGCATACATTTCTTTTGGCGGCGCGCTTTGCAATCCATCCGCGACGCGAGTCCATGCTGCGTTCGAGGCGTGTCCCCGCGACCGACTTCTCATCGAGACAGACGCGCCGGACATGATGCCAAAAAACGGCGCGCCGTTTTTTGCCGATGGTAAAAGCGGCGCGCCGCTAAATGGCCCGCAGAATCTTCCGATGATCGCTGCCGCGGCGTCGTGATGGGATGGGGGATCGGCCCCGCAAGGCGATCTACTCGCTATCCACGAGCTTCCATTCGACGGAGCATGATGGCGATGTGTGCCAGTAGGGATGGACTGTCAGGCCGTTTTCCTTGCAGACCGCCTTGTCCTCGCCGAAGTGGCACTTCGGGCCATCGCACCAATTGCCAGAATCGTCGTTGACGATGAATCCGAATTTGAACTTCGTTTCCGCCTCGAGTTTCAGGTCGGCCAGTTGCGCATGCGGGATGGCGAGTTCGTAGGTGCGGATGTTGCCGTCCTGGCGCACCACGCACTTTCCGCCTTCGACTACGCCGGGCAGCGGCCATGGCGGGTTCTCATCGTAGATTTCACGCGGCCACGAATGAATGCGTGGGATGCCCGGCGCAAGCAGGCGCCACATTTCGGGTTCGCCGTCTTCGCAGAGATACGCGCAGAATTCGTAGTCGGTATCGGGGATCGCGCTGAAGCCTTCCGGTATTCCCGTCGCCGGTTCGAGGTCGTGCATTCCGGGAAGCAGGTTGAAGGTGAGCTGCAGGTTGTCGCCAGATTGCGCGAGGCCTTGCCACGGCGTTTTCTTGTAGATGTACGGCACTTCCGCGAAGGAATGGCCAGGGGCGTGCTCGGCGAGCCACGACTTCCATGGCTCTTCGTTGTCGGACGCGGCGGAATGGAACCATGCATCGTCATCGCGCGTCGCCATGCGCACCTTGTTCGTCTGGGGGGAATCGTCCTGGACCTGTGCGCAAACGTAGAGGTTCGCTTCGTCCCACGCGAGCTTGACCTCCGCGAGAAGCTGTGTTTCGGGCAGGTCCGCGCGCAGGCGCAGCCAGGGACGGCGCGCCAGTTCGTCGAGATTTTCGCCCGTCTTTCCGCCAAGGATCACGATGCCTGGAATATCGCGCCACTCCGACAAGTCGCCATCGATTGTCGGAGTCGCCTTGCGGACCGCGGTCGATACGAGCGTCTCGGAATACGCGCAGCGGCCGTGGTCGCTGTCGAAGACGAACGAGAAGGGATACTGGTTGCCGTTGTCGGCCGTGGCCGTCGCGAGAGTGAGCGACACTTCCTTTGTCTCGCCCGCCGCGAGCGTGAGCGGGATATCGTTGGATGCGAGTGCAATGCCATCGGGTGCATCGGCATGGAGCACGCCCGTGACAGTCGAGTTGAGGCGGTTCGCGATTTCGACTCGCACTTCGCAGCCTGCGGAGACGGTCTCCGTGATGTCGTGCGGAATAATCTCGACAGGGTATTTGCCGTTTATCACGCCGTCGCGGAATGCCTCGGCGATCGCGGCGGGGCCTTTGGGCGACTTGATGTAGATCGGCTGGAGGTTGAGATCGAGCGTAACCGACTTCTCGCCCTTGTGGACCTCGTTTGCGGCGGCATCGTAGAAGTGGAGGAGCTGCGAGCCGAAAAGCGGGAAGGCGCGGCCGTTGCGAACGGTGATAGTGCCGCCATCGACGGAATCGACCTGTCCCCAGAGGCGGCCCTTCGGATTGTCCTGCGGGGTTGGTCCTCCGCGCGTGAGGAGTTGCCCGAGCATCACGACGACGCCATCGGGGTCGTCATCATCCCCGAACTGGAAGAGCCAGGGGAGATGGTCCTGGAAGACGAGTTTCTTGAAGCGCTTGCCGGTTACGAAGTGGTTGAACGCCGCGGTCGCGAGCGGCACGGTCGTCGGGAAGCGCACGCCATTGATCTCGTTGAAGAGCACTTGCGGATGCCAGCAGGCGACGGCGCGCTGGCCGACAGCCATCCACTGGCACATCACCTGCGGAAGCAGGTATTCGCTGATCACGAGCCATGTCTCATTCTCGATCGAGAACTTGCCATGCTGGGCGGCGACCATCGGGCCGTATGCCATGCTGGGTGTCACGTAGTGGTCGGTGAAGACATCGACATAGTCGTCCATCTCGTATGAGCCATCGTCGCGGCGGCCCCATGAGAAATACTTGTCCTCGGTGTTCATGATGCAGCAAGCGCCGCACACCTTGATGTCGGGGCTTACCGCATGGGCCTGCGCACCGAGAATCTTCTGCCAATCCGCGAAGACCCGGCAGTCGCGCGCGTAACCGCTGATGCCCGCGCCTTCCCATGGCTCGTTGTAGTTTTCGACGCCCCACAGTGCGCCCTTGCCATCCTCCCAATAGCGTTCGATGAAAGCGCGCACCCACTCGCCATAGACGTCGAAATACTGCGGTGCGCATCCCCAGTCGGCCTGCCCCCAATAGGGCGATCCATCCCAGCCAGGCTCGACTGCGGCTGGGACGCCTGGACCACCCCATGCCATTCCGTAGCGGGATGGGCTCACGCCGCCAATCGTGTACATCACGCGAAGTCCGGCGGCCTTGAGGCGCGATGCGAGATCGTCGTATTGCGACCAGTCGAACTCGGCAGCGGGCAGACCGCTTCCCCAGCCGATTTCGCGCCTGATGATGCGGATGCCCATGCGTCCGTATTCGTCGAACGCCTCGGTTTGCCCTTCGCCGAAGACGGGCACATTGTCGGCAGTAGCGTCAGCGCGGTCGCGCGGAATGCGGGCGAGTGAACCCAGCAGCACGCGCTCTTCGGGCGTTTCCCCCGCGCCGGTGCCAAGGAGGATGGCATACGTCGCGAAGCGGTCTGGAAGCGCAAGCGATACCGTGTGCGTGGCCTTGCCATCGGAGTCCCATGCGACACCGTCAATCGGGAAGCGGAGAGGCTCTCCATCGAGGTTGATCATGTCGGGGTGGCCGAACGGGTCGATATAGCGCGTAGTGTCCTTCTTCGGCACGCGCGTATGGATCGCCTGCAGTTCGATAAAAAGCGGCGCGCCGTTTTTCGGGCGTTCCAATTCAATTGTGAATTCAACTGGCTCGCCCGGGAAGAAGAGGAAACTCGGTGCTGTTCCGGAAAGGATCTTGTTTGGCGAAGAGCCAACCGAGTTCACACGGAGCGCGTCGAAGTTCGAGTCGTTGAAGAGGGTGGCGTCGGCGAAACACGACAATGCTGCAAGACCGATAAAGGCGGTCATTGCTCGGCGAATTGATTTGTTCATGGCGAGGAACGGACACCGCGCAGGGCGATGACCAGGATTGGGATTGACGCAGCAATCGCGATGATGCTGATGAGTTGCCCGATCGAGAGCGCCGCGATGGGCGAGGGGAGCGCATTGTGCGCGGCGAGCCATTGCACTGGCGCGCACGGGAATTCCCCAAGCGATATGCGTTCATCGCCGCGCGTGAATTCGATGCAGAAGCGCAGCGCGCCGTAGCAGGCGAGATAGACCCCCGTGACGAGTCCCCTGCGGTTGAAGCGGTACAGCTTCAGGAGCAGAAGGAATATCAGCGCACATCCCACGGCCTCGAAGAGTTGCGACGGCAGCACAGGAAGACTGCGCTCCGTGGCGCGGGTGATCAGGCCGGCCTGGAACTGCTCCTGCCAAGGGCCCGAGAAATGTGGGAAGGTCACGCCGGGGAAACCGTGGCAGATGCGGCCGTGGCAGCACCCGTTCAGGAAGCAGCCGATTCGTCCGAAGGTCTGGCCGAGAGGAAGGGCGACAGCGACGAAATCGAAGATGTCGAGCGTCTTCTCCTTGTGGACTCGCGCGAAGATCGCGAGCGCCAGGAGTGCGCCGATCAATCCGCCATAGAACATCAATCCGCCCTGGTCGATGCGTATGATCGCGCCAGGGGTGTCCTTGAACTGCGCGGACCAATGCTCGATCACGTACGCGATTCGCGCGCCCGCCACGCCCGACACCATGCACCACACGAGCAGGCTAGAAGTGTAGTCGCTGTCCCGATGGGTGCCGCGACCGATGCGGCGGAGCACGGCGCAGGCGCAGATGAAGGCGCACGCGAGCATCAGTCCGAACGAATGGATTGTCAGTGGACCGAGTGAAAAAAGTGTCGGGAACATGGTGGTTTGAAAGGATTGGAAACGATGGATTTATTGCTGACAAGCAATGGGAATAAGTTTTATGATATACGGATGATTTGGTTTTCGGCAAGTGGAAGGTGTCCGCCTTGTGGTATTTGTGCCGCGGGCATGGTTGCCGACGGCCACGGAGTCATTTTGCAATGAGCGGAGCCAGCGAAGTCAATATCCTCTACGATCCAATCAAGAAGATGGCGTGTCCATTCTGCCGCGGGCATGTGGACACATCGGCAACTCCTGCATTCGAGAACATCGAATGTCCGGCTTGCCATCGTTCGATGGTGGTTCCGGCGCGTCTTGGTTCGTTCATACTTCTCGACCTGCTTGGCCATGGCGGCATGGGTGGTGTCTTCCGCGCACACGACGAATCGCTCGGCCGCGACGTGGCGATCAAGGTCATGCTCAAGTCGCTTGGCGACAATCAGGAGTTTGTCCAGAACTTCCGTCGCGAGGCACAGGCCGCCGCGAAGCTGAACCATCCCCACATCGCGCAGATTTATTCCTTCGGCACCGAGAAGGGCCAGCCGTACATCGTGATGGAGTTGGTTGGCGGCAAGCATTTCGACAAGATGATCTCCGCCGAAAATCCTCTCGACCCCGCGCTGGTGATGCGGATCGGCGCCGATATCGCCGATGGCTTGAAGATGGCCGCGGAGGTGGGGCTTGTCCACGGCGACATAAAGCCGGAGAACATCCTCCTCGACGAGCGCGACCAGGCGAAACTCCTCGACTTCGGCCTCGCGAGCACGGTCAACCAGACGAGCGACGAGATTTGGGGAACGCCCTACTACATCGCGCCGGAGAAGGTGCGCCGCCAGAAGACCGACCACAGGAGCGACATCTATTGCCTTGGCGGAACCCTCTACCATGCCCTTGCCGGCATTCCGCCATTCGATGGCGCCGATGCCGTGGCCGTGGTAAAGGCGCGCTTCATGGGCCCGCCCAAGCCGCTTCGCGAGATTCGTCCTGACATCCCGCAGGAGGTCGCGGACATCATCGACCGCATGCTCCAGCTCGAGCCTGGCCGCCGATATCCGACTTACGATTCGCTTCTTGGCGACATGCGCCGTTATGTGAGCAGCGCCGCGCCCGCTTCTACATCCCACGCAAAGCGCGCCGTGATCATCAAGGGCAAGCGCAAGCCTTCCGAAAGCCAGCAGCCTGCGGCGATCCCAGCCGCGCCATCGGAGGCGATTACGGGCGAGCCGTCGCAGACGGCTTCGATGTCGCAAGGTCCCGCATCCGGACGCCACGGCAAGATAGTCATTTCCCGAGGTACTTCGGCGCATGTTTCGTCCAACATCTCTTCCGGTACTTCGGCGCCTGTCTCGGCAGATGGTTCCATGGATTCCACTGCCGGTGAAACCCAGGCACCGCAGGAAAAGAACTACACGCTCGTAATTTTGCTTTCGGTCGTAATTTCGGTAATCGGCCTTGCCGTGCTCGGTGGCGGCATCACATGGTTCGTGATTCATTCGAAGCATCAGAAGGAAGAGGCTGCGCAGGCCGAAGCCGCCGCGACGCTGAAGAAGGCGAAGGACGGGCTTTCCGATCAGGTCAAACGCTTCGAGAAGGTTCGCGATGAGATAGGGAAGTCGGAAGCCGAGCGCGCGGCCATTATCGCGGAGACGGAAAAGGTTGTCCTCGCGGAACTCGCTGTCGCGGAGGGCGAAGACATCGCCTCCAAGTGGAACGGCCGCATTGCGCTTCCTCCGCTTGAGCCTGAACCGGAAATCGAGGAGGCAGTGGCCGAAGAGGATTCAAATGCCGAAGAGGCCGCCGAGGCGAAGCCTGATGACGAGGCAAAGGGCGAATCGGTCGAGGCGGACGCCACCACCGACGAAAAGCCTGCCGCTGATTCTGGGGAAGCAGCCGAGGAAGTCGCGGAGGAATCTTCTGCAGAGGAAACCTCGGAAGAAATCGCAGAGGAACCGGTCGAAGAGGAAGTCGTCCCGGAACTTGTCACGCTTGCGCGCGAAGTCTGCGAGGCTGGCCGGGTGATTGAACAGGCGAATCTGCTTGCGCAGAAGAAACTGTCGTTCCCGGCTTCGGATGATCTTGCGACACTTGCCAGCCAGACTTCCGATGCGCGTGATCGCGCCGATGAACTGCTGAAGGCCGCGAATCGGCTTGGCGCCGCCATTACGAAGATGAAGGGCAAGCTCGGCGATATCAAGGCGAAGATCGAAATCGCGACCGCCCAGCGCGAGCGCGATGCCGAGGCGGCCGCTGTCGCGAAGCACGAGGCGGAAGAGGAGGAGGCGCGCGCCGCCGCGGCCGCCGCATACGCCCGCTTGATCGAAAGCGAGAAGCAGAAGGTCCTCGCCCAGGAGGCCGGGCAGGCGGAACTGGTCGGCAAGTTCGACTTCCGCGCCCCGCTCCGCGTGCTCCGCAACCTCGACGAGCGACTCGACACGCCCGAGGCGAAGGAGCTTCTCGCGCAGCGCATCGACCGCATCGAGTACCTCTCGAAGTTCAAGGACTTCCTCGTCGAGAAGCTCGCCGCCGGCGACTTCCGCGCCCCCAAGGGGTGGACTGTCACTGCCGCCGACGCCCGCGAGATCACCGTGAACGGCAAGAACCAGGTCCGCTGGGCTAACCTCGAGGCCAGCCAGGTCGTGCCGATGATCAACTTCTACCTGCTCGACGAGAAAAACGTGAAGAACCTCAAGCTCCGCGAGCGCGAGGACGCCTCGTTCGGCGCCGCGATCTACTGCCTCAACTACGGCGGCGGAAGCGATAGCGCGAAGGCGATGGCCCAGTCTCTCGTGGACAAGATCATCGCGATCCACCCGACGGCCGAAAAGGAGGCCCGCCGCATCTTCACCGAACTGAACTTCGATTGATCGGACATTGGAGGAGCCGTCATGAAAAGCTTCGCATTCGCCCCGTTTTACGCCCTTCTGTTCGTAGTGGCCATCACCATGACGATCGCGGATGGTTGCGCCGGCAAGAAGCAGACCCAGGTGATCCCGCTCGCGCCGACCGAGGAGTCCGTGGCCGCTGCCGCAGTCGAAGCGGCTGCAGTCGAAGCGACCGCGCCGGAATCCGTTGCCGAAGATATTCGCGCCGTCGCCGACGCCGTGGTCGGCGCCATCCAGGACGATTCCGCCGAAAAGCCTTTCGCCGCGAAGAATCGTGCCGCTGTCGAGGCCTGGACGAAGAGTCATACCGCCGTTGCGCGCGGCACTGGCGTGTGGTACGCGAACGGCGTGGTCGCCGACGCCGAGGCTGGCGCTGTCGAGCTTGTCGCCGAGACCTGCGGCCTCGCCGCGAACAACACCATCGAGTTTCTCCTCATCGGCCCCGGCAGCGAAAAGGGCTACGAGGCGTTTGCGCAATCGTTTGCGTCGTGTGGCGATATCGTCCGCGCACTCGAGTTCATCGGAATCCAGCGTGGCCGCATCCCGGATCCCGCCGAATATTCCTTCTGGTCGAAAGGCGAGCGAGTGATGGTCGAAAGCGCACCGTTCGATGGCGGCGAGTGGACGCCCATCGAAAACTGGGTTCTCGACAAGCGCACCGGCGCCGCTCTTGTCCCAGTCGGCTTTGTATTCACTGGTTCACAGTGGAATGGCGAAAACGGCGAGGCCGTCTGCACCGCCGATGCCGAGCAACCCAAAGCGATCATTGCGACATACAACGAGCGGTTCGGCGTGTTCGATGTCCCGCGCCGCGCGCCGCAGGGATCTGTTTACGAATCGTTCGTGCAATTCCCGGACCGCCTGCTTCCGGAAGGCGAGCTCCTGCGCGTGAGGATGCGCCCGATGGCGCGTGAAGATGGACTCCAGCGGGTCCGCAATCTCGCTCTGCGCGTTTCGCAGGGCGAAGGCGAAGGCCTTGCGGCCTTGCGCTTCTCGCTTTTCGAGGGCACGAAGACGCTTGTCGATGCCGGCGATGCAACCGTGCTTTTCACGCTTTTCGCCGAGATGGCGCAGAACAAGTTCGATCCGTTCGTGGCGCTCGATTTCGATCCTGACGTAACGCTCGGCTCCGCGATTCTCTTTGCGGCTGCGCTCGATAGGATCGATGGCGAATCCGGCATACGCGTCGAGGCGCCGCTTGCCGCCCAGCCATACTACCGCGCCTTCCTGCCAGACCCCGAGTGGCGGGAGCGGACGAACCGTGCCTCCCAGCCTTGGGAACTCGCCATGGCGAAGGGCGATGACGGCAAGTGGAATGCCATGGCGACCTTCATCGCGGAGGACTGGTCGGATCCCAATTCTCTTGATCCCAAGCTGACGCCGCAGGACATCCCAGTCGAATCGTGGGATGCGCTTCTTGCGAAGACGAAGGAACTGAAGGGCCTCCCCTCGATGTTCGTCTTCGCGCCCGCCGACATGCCGCTTTCGGCCGTCTCCCCCGCGATCGAAAAACTTTCCAATCCGCGCTTCTCCTTCCATTTCTTCACCAAGTAACCACTGAGGGCAAACAATGAACAGCAAGTCCATCCTTACCGCAATGCTCGCGCTCGCCGTTGGTACCGCGTCGGCATACACCGTTACATTCGTTGGCAATGAATGCAGCACTGGAAGCGTGTCTTCCGCAGCGAATTGGGGAACAGATCCGTTGTCTGGAGAGAAGAGCGCATGGCGCAACACCTCCACTGCGGCAAAGGCCTTCCTCATGCCTTCGGACGGCATCAACGCTTATGGCAAGGATGGTTACATCTGCCCTTCCACCTCGAACAAATCGCAGGTCGAGAGCGGACCGTTTACTGGCTTCCTTTTCTCTGGTTCGCTTGATGATGGCGTCTTTGCCGATACAACGCGATACATCGCATCCATCGAGTTGATGAATATCAATGATCGCTGGGGTGGGTCTGGATCTATCGATGACCCGACGAGCGCTATCTCCGACAGCGTCGATTCCGTTACGCCTGGCGATCTGCGCATCGATTTCACCTTGGATGACAACGGCGATGCGAATCCCGTCACCTTCATGCGCATTACATTCAATTCCAATGTCCCCGATCATCCTGTCATCCGCATCGGCCTCGCGTGCGGTCGCGGCGACAACCAGAATCCACTGGCGTTTATTGTTGGCGATGTCCGTGGCGATGTGCTCGGCGGCAATGCTTACGGTTGGCGCCATTGGACATTCTTCGATATCGGCGACGCGGCGCCTGGCGATACTGTCGATATCGCCATCGTCGGCAATCCTGGCAATGGCCACCATTTCACCTGCGCGAACCTTGTCTGCTTTGACTCGGAAGCGCATTTCCAGAATGCCGAACCTGTGATTTCCGCGGTCGCTGCGACACCCGATGCTGTTTCGTATTCGAATTGGAAGGCGGTCTCCACGCTTTCGGTCGCGGCTTCCGACGCAGATGGCGACACGCTTTCATACAGTTGGTCGCAAGACGGCGACCAGCCTGGTTCCTTCAGCATGGCCACGCCGGACGCCGCATCGTGCGAGGTGACAGTCGCTACCGCTGGCACCTATAAATTCCGCGTCGCTGTCTCCGATGGCAATGCCTTGCCGGTATTCACGAATGTCTCGTTTACCGTCACAATGCCCGCTGGCGAGCCGCATGCCGAATTCGTCGGCTTCGAAAGCACGGCGAACACGGGCGCTCCGTGGGGCGTGCCTTACGGCGGGAACAAGGCCACGTTCCGCTCCCTTTCCACAGGCAATTCGGAAAATGACAACCGAAAGAACTTCCTCCTTCAGGGCCATCCAAACGCGTATGGTCTCGATGGCTATGTCTTCCTTGGCAATTGCCAGGTCGATAGCGAAAAGATCGGCCCCGTGGTTACGGGAACCATGTATCCCGGCAATGTGATCAGCAATGTCACCGACTACATCGAGTCCTTCGAAGCCGTCTATGTCTCCAGTTTCGATACGAGCTGCTATTCCATCGACAACCCGCTCGAATCCCTTTCCTCGGAAGTGTCGGATTTCACGCCGGGTGAATGGATGCTCAACAACCTCGATGGCAAATTCCATGCCATCGCCCGCATTGCCTTCAACGACGAGGTCGCGAATCATCCGCAGGTGCGGATCGCGATTCTCGCCGGTCGTGGCGACAACCAGAAACCCTCCCACATTGGCGTTGGCGGCGTACATGCGGACTGGGTCGGAAACAATTCGTATGGCTACCCCGACTGGGCTTTCTTCGATGTAGTTGACGCCCGGCCTGGCGATGTCGTCGAAATCGACTTGAAAAATACAAGGTCATCCCTCGTGATGCTTCAGGGTGTAATCTTCGATTCGGTCAGCACTGTCGCGAACGATCCTCCCGTGATTTCCTCGGTCGCCGCTTCTCCCGTATCGCCCATGGCAACAGATTGGAAGACTCCCGTTGCGCTTTCCGCCACGGCGACCGACGCCGATGGCGATGGGCTCTTCTTCTCTTGGACGGCAGAAGGCGCCCAGCCTGGCAAGGTCACATTCTCTTCCGCCAACACCGCTTCATGCACGGCGTATCTGACGGCCGCGGGGACATACCACTTCCAACTTGATGTCACAGACGCTGTCAACGAGCCGGTTTCGACGAACATCGATGTCACGCTCACTGTCCCTGCGACGGCGCCGCACGCCGAATTCGTCGGTTTCGAGAGCACTGGAAACAAGAATGCCGCCTGGGGCGAGCCCTTTGGCGGCAACAAGGGAACCTACCGTTCGCTCAATACCGGCAACGCGGAAAACGAAGGTCTCAAGAACTTCCTTCTTCCCAGGCATGCCAATGCGTATGGACTCGATGGCTATGCGTTCATCGGCAATTGCAAGACGACGGACGGGAATACGGTGCTTGGTTCGCTTTCTTCCGGCATGTTCCATGATTCAATAGTTAGCAATGTGACCGACTACATCGATGCTTTCGAGGTGCTTTACATGTCGCAGGGAGACACCAGCTGCTACTTCATTGACGATCCCCGCGAGGAAATCGGCGATGATGTCTCAGACATTATTCCGGGCGACTGGTGGATTCGCAATATCGGTACGGACTACAAGGCCATTGCGAAGATTACCTTCGGTCGTCTGGTTCGCCGCCATCCGCAAATCCGCATCGCGGTCCTTGCCGGTCGTGGCGATAGCCAGAAGCCTACCGACATCCGCGTCGGCGGCGTCGCTGCGCAATGGGTTGGAGCGAATGGTTATGAGCTTCCCGACTGGGGCTTCTTCGATCTCATGAACGCCCAGCCCGGCGACGAGGTTGAAATCGAAATCCGCAACACTGTCGGCGGCCAGACCGCCATCGAGGGCGTCATATTCGACTCGGTCGCCCACGGCGCCCCCGGCACGGTATTCCTCCTCCGCTAGGCGAGAACACGCGCTGCAAGTGTAAATTTGAAAGTCCAGTTGAACAAGTGCAACTGAAAGCAGGTCTGTTCAACTGGACTTTTTGCCATGCCGCTTGCGTGGACTATCTGGGCGGCGTAACCATCGAGATCGGCGAGCACGTTATTTTAGCGTGAACTTTAGTTTCGCGCCTTCGGCAAGCGGGATGGGCGAGGGGAGCGAGTAGATCGCGTATTCTCCGTGGGATGAAATGCGTTCCAGCGGCGTGCCGTCGATCGTTGCGCAACCTGTCGCGGAGGGTACTTCGATCGCGTTGATCGCGGACGAGGCGGGGTCACACCACGTCTTGACGATTTCAATCGAATACCCATTGCCTTTGCGCGATGCCTTGGCCCAGAAGAGCGGATGGATGAGCGGCGCTTCACCTTCAAACATCGGATTGAAACGCAATATGCCTTCGCCGGCGCGGAAGAAAAAGTCGTTCATCGCATCGTACACGAGCCAGCTTGCCGGAGCCGTCATGTAATACGATCCCCAGCTGGGCTTGCCCGAAACAGGCTGGTACATCAGGCGCGTGTCGCACGGACGGTGTCCGTCATCGTCCATCGCCTTCAGTATCCGTTCCCACACGGCGAGGAATTCCCGCTTGCCGAGGATGGCGAGTGGCGCCATGCAGAAGCATTCGACATACGGCAGCCAGCCGTATTCCGTGAAGGTCCCGAGGTCGGCGGAGACTTCGTCCGGCGGGACTGCGAATTTCGCATTGCCGTTGAAATCGATCAGCGATTGCGCACATGCCTCCAGCCTGTCTTTCGCGAGCACGTCGCGCCCGGCGAGCATGCGGTCGTAGTATTCGCCGGCAAGCGTTCCGCCATGGACGTTCTCATTGCGGAGTTCGCCCTCGGCGTATGCGCGGTAGTATGATCCATTCCAGAGATCGAAGTCCATGCGCGCCCTTGCCAGGTCCGCGTAGCCGTCAGTAAGGGCGATGAATTCACCGTCGCCGATTTTCGCCGCCCACTCGCGCGCGACATCGAGCGCGGCCACCCAGAGCGTTCCGACATACGCCATCGTGCCGTGATAGTGGTAGCCGTCGTAGCTGGTGCCGAGTCCCTTGCCGACCTGCGCGACGCCATTGCCGGCCGCCGCCCATTCGCGGTGACGCAGTATTGCGCGCCTCACATGCGGCCACATCTCCGCGGCGAATGATTCGTCGCCGGTGCTCCACGCATGGCGCGCACACTGTATCGCGAAGGAACACGTGAGGTCGGGCCATGTGTAGTCGCGTGCCTCGCGCTCAAGGTGTCCGCAGCCGAAATCATGTAGCACTCCGCCATTCTCGGCCTGGCGTTCGCCGAACATCCGCAGTTCGCGCGCATTTAGTTCGGGGAAGAGCAGTTGTGTGGCGGGATGTGCGCCGATGCGCTGGTCAAGAGTGCCGTAGCAGCCCGACATTTCTGTCGGTCCCTCGTTGATGCTGAAGCGTCCATCGCGTCCGAACACGCTGTTCGTGACAAGCGGGTAACAGCAGTTGCAGAGTCGCGTACCCATCCAAGATGGAAGGGAGGATCGCGCGACAAGGTCTGTAAACTCGTCGCCCGCCGCGAAAATCTTTTCCGCCGTGCGAAGCAGCTCGCACGCGATTCCGCGACAGCCCGAGAAGTTGTTCTGCCAGTAAAGGCCGCGGTCCACGCCCATCGTGTCTATGGCATGCGGCATCTCCCACGCGAGCGCCATGTCGAATGACGCAGTCTCTCCGGGCTTGAGGGCCACGGTGCGCGAGATCGTGGCCAGCCTTGGATCGCCGCACTCGGTGGCGACGGCGTCGCTGTCGCGCATCGCGATGCAGTGGCGGCCGTCCGCCGATGCGCGCTGGCCTGGAATTTTGTTTGAAAGGATGACCGATGCGATTCCATCGGCATTGTCCTCCTCGGCGCAAGCTCCGCCTTCAGGTGCGTCCCAGTACATGTAATTGCCATCGGCCTTGCCGGTCGATGCCTCGGGCTTGCCGATGCCGCCGCCACGGCCGACGAGGTTGGGCCAATTGAAGGAGCACTTGACTTCCTTCGTTTCAGCGGATCCGTTCCTGACGGTCCAGCGGATAACGCAACCGGGGAGTGACGACGCCACGATGTCGTGCGGGATGAACGATCCCGAAGCGCGGATTGCGACATCGACCCCATCGATCGCGCATGGCGCGGAAAGACGCGCTTGCGGAAATGCGAGATCGGCATCGAGACGCGGGACAGGTTTGATGCCGTTCATCTTGCGTGTCGCAATCACTCGCTTTTCGCCGCCGCACTCAATCTGGAGCGACGCGCCAGCAAGTCCATCTGGTTCCTCGAACGGCATGTCCTGGTTGTTGTTGCCCGAGAAATTGCGGAAGCGTCCATCGCGCGAAAGTTCGACCTTGCCGCACCCGATGCCTCCGAGTGGAATGCCATTCGGCGCCCATTGAGGGTCTGCCTGGCATGCGACATACTGGTCTGCTTCCCCGCTTTCGAGGAAGCGTGGCCAAGTGCAGAGGAGGAAGGGAACTCCCGCGAGATCGGCTGGAAGCGAGGAAAACTCGATGACTCCATCGCCGCGTGAAAGGTTTGCGCGGCTATGCAGGATCCATGCTTCGCCCGGAACGGACGACTTTATGGCCTGCGGAATCCCGATGCCATCTCCCCAGCCGAGGTCAACATCGTCCGGGCGCAGTCCGCCGACCTTGATGTGCACCCGCGTTTCCGCTAGCGCGGCGATGCGTGATTCCGGCACTCGCAGGCAGACATAATATCCAAGCGTGCCAAGGGCGCTTGGCACATGCAGCGGGAAGGGCTTCGACAAGTCTGCGCCAAGCGCAAACAGTTCTTGGTGTTCCGATTCAAAAAGGATGTTCGCACTCATGGATGCACCTTTGTGCAATGGAGGTTATTGACGTGTCAATGCGACTGCGAGAGTTGTGTCATCTGACGTTAGGGAGATGCGGCTGCGTATTTCACCATCGGCGCCCACGACGGCTTCGGAGCGCACTTTCGTCCCTGGCTTTGCGCCCTGGCGGAATACGATGTCCATCCGCTTCGGACGGACTGTCGCGGGAAGCGGCTCGAGTATCCAGTCGATGAAGTGGATATGGTTCGCGTGGCGGTTCACATCGGCGAATGCGTTCAGCACTTCGAGGTCGATGGAATGGCGGGTTCCTTCCCCAAGCGCCTCGCGCGGGTCTGGCGCCGGCTCGTCCGCCACGGGGGAACGCGGCGTGCCAGGAGGCGCAAACTCCGCGAACTCCGGCGGAAGGCGTGTGATCCTGCCGTTTGAGACATCGATGTAGAGGTATTCGTTCTTCCCGGCGGCGAGCAGGTTTTCCTTGTCGTCGTGCAGCGTGAAATCGCGCAGCGCGATCAGGCGGTTCTTCATGCCGGATGGCCAGGTATGGGCGATTACATGGTCGTTCCACTTCGGCCACGAATAGAATTCGAGCGTAACGCGCGAAAGCATCCACGAATGCGTTGTGCCATTGATCAGCGGCATGCCCATGCCGAGGTTCGCGGCATGGATTGTCGCCGTTTCCTGGAACCAGTTGCACAGCGACGACGGGCGCACTCGCCCTTCGGAATCGAGTTCCGAAATGCCGACATGGAAATCGTTGCGGAAGTAAGTGCGGGGCGTTGCTTCGGGGGAGATGATCGTGCGCTGGCGTTCTCGCGATGCCGAGAGAAGCGATTCCATCACGGATGCAACAATGTCGCCATTGCGCTCCACGACCTGCGAACGGGCCGTTTCGAGTATCTCCGCTTCGCGCGAAGCGTCAAAAAGCGGTGCGCCGTTTTTTGCCTTCAGCGCCCCGATCTGTTCCGTCACCGCCATCCTGCGGTCAACCAAGGAGGCGATTTCCCTGTCGATGGAATCCAGTTCGGCTCTAAGACCGCCGATGTCGAGTTGATCTGTCATTCCACAACCCTTGGGCCAGGCGATGTCAATACACGGGGATGCACATCATGGATTCGCCGGAGAGCGGCTGCTCCTGACCTCCCGGTGGAATCCAGTTGCAACGGATGTATGCTCCACCATGACCCTGCTGGAATTCGATCACGATGTCGTGGACGCCAACGGCCAATTCGACATTCGCGCGGTTGTCGGCGGGGTTGCCCCAGTGGCCGAAAATCTTTTCGCCATCGATGAACAGACGGTTGCCGTCATCGGACGAGAAGTGGAAGTGGTAGGAGCCAGGTTCGTCGATCACGAGCTTGCCGGTCCAGCGGATCGAAATATCGTCCTGGCGGTTGTCGGGATATGGGAAGTTGCGGTCGTTGTATTGGATCCGCTGCTCGATGCGCTCGTAGGCGAGGTTGTCGAAATTCTGCCCGACATAGAAGCTTCCGCGGATGCCTTTCACCATCACGCCGAGTTCCGCCGCATGGCGGGAGACGATCGAGCGGGCGACAGAGTTTGTGGACTCAAGCGCGTTCTTCGCGTAGTCCTTGAGGAGGTCGAAGGTGCCATCGCGGCCGACAGCGGAATCGAATGCCGCGCCATCGCCATCGCATGCGCCGAATGCCGCATCGAGGAGGAGTCCTGCGAAATCGGAGTTCGCGAAGTCCTTGTCGTCGGTCACGAACGGCACCAGTTCCGCGTATGTTTCGGCTGGCACGGTCTTGGGCGCAGCCGCGAGCACCTTCACGAAATCGGTGCGGAGGGGGCTGTCGAGGTTTGCCATCATGCGCGCCATGATTTCGCCCGCTTCGTCGGCGGAAGCCGAGTGCGAGAGTATCTTCACCGCTTGTACGACGGCGAGTTCGTTGGTGTCGGAGCGGACGATCTTGCGCAGCAGGATGCGGCCGACATCGCCCGCCTTCGAAAGTTCGTCGGTAGCGACGCGCAGTTCCGCGTACGAGCCCGACGATAGCATCTGGATGGCGTATTCAAGCTCGTTCGCCTCGCGGCGTAGGGCGCGGAGATCGTTGATCGCGCCCGCGATGCGCTCGCCATCGGCGCCGTTGAACTTGTCGAGCGAGGCGGTGAGGGTGCGGCTGGCCTCGGAGAATTCGCCCATGTCGCGGAGTGCCATCGCGGCGGCGATTACGCCATCGGCGGAATCCGAATCGGCCACAGGCTTGGCTGCCGGTTGCTCGATTGGCTTGAGGGCCGGTTTCGCGGGCTTCGCTGCCGGCTGTGATGCTTCGGGCTTCGCCGCTGATGCTTCTTGCTTCGCTGGTTCGCTGGCAACTGGCTTGTCTGCTGACGACAAGTTGTCTGTTGGCTGTTCCGTCTTCGAGCAACCAAGCGCCAAGAGCGTGGCGCAAAGTGCAACGGATGAGATAGCGCGGAAATCCATTGTAGTTCTCCTTTGCGGGTTTAGTGGTCGCACTTGGGATCGGGGCCTTCCTCTGCGAGCCAGAGCGGTCCTTCGACCTTCAATCCGCCGACGTTGTGCGCCGCGAGCGCGGCGGCGGAATCTGCAAAGCAGGGATCGATCTCGATCGGGAAAAGCGGCGCGCCGTTTTCGTCGCACGGAACCTGCACGCCCGCGGCGGCGAGCCAACGCATCCACTTCGCGGAAAGATCGCGACGGCAGGTTGCGGGGGAGTCGGAGCCTTCGGCGTTTTTAACCGGCGAGAATTCCTCGTTGCGGTCGAAGGCGAGGTTGAGGACATTCGATGCTACGGGCAGAAGGTCGAAGATGAACTTCTCGAACTTCCAGCCATTCGGCGAGTCTGGCTTGACAACTGCGCCATCCGCGCCGCAGCACGCGATCTTCTTGTGGGCAAGGTGGAGCGGCATCGGGTGATCGGCCTCGCGGCAGAGGAAGTCGAGGGAGAAGACGTGCAGGGCCACGCTTCCGAACTTGTAGTAGAGGTCGCCGTTCGCCGTCGTGCGCGCCATCTGCTCGGGCGTGAGTTCGGAGTATTCGACCATGGCGCAACGGCCATCGCGCTCGACGACGATTCCAAGGCCTTCCTTGGCGTCGCGCTTCGCGCAGACCTTTACCGACATGTCGGCATTGCGTTCGAGGTGTGCGCCGATGAAGGCGGGATCGCACATTTCGACCATCGGGTTGTCAACCTGGAAATAGAAGAGCGTCGAGAGGCCGCGCTTCCGCATATCGGCGAGCGCGCCGCTGGATTCAAGCGCGGCGAGCGTGCCGCCGTGGCCATCGGGGCTGAGGAACAGGCTCGATTTGTCGGCGAGGATGATGCGGCCATCATCGTCGAGCGCGGGCCACATTCCCTGCTTGAAGAGGAAGACATCCTTCGGGTCTAGGCCGAACCACTCGAACTCCTGGAAGCATGCGAGGGTCGCGGCGAAGTTCGCCTGGCTCGTCATGATGTACCACGGGATCGGGCGGCCGTAGCGACGGGAAAGCGCGAGGATCTTGCGGGCGTGGAAATAGAAGAGCGGCATGTCGCTCACGGGTCCGATGCGGTATGCGCCCTTGGGCCCGTTGAAGCCGAGACGCGAACCCTGGCCGCCGGCGACGAGGACTACGCCGACCTTGCCGGCGCGAAGTTCCTCTTCGCCGCGCGTGGCGGAAGCGGCGCGTGTGGCGGCGTCGAACTCCACGACGGGCGCGGGCGGGAAATCGCCAGCGGCGGCGGAAGCGGTGTTGTTCGCGAGCATTCCGCGCATGCGGGAAAGCGCATTGAAATCAAGCGCCTCGATCTGCGCGAGCAAAGCGGCGCGCCGCGATTCGTCTAGTTCGTCCCAGAAGCGAAGCACATGCTCCTGTCCGTTTCCCTTCAAAAGTTCACAAGCCTTGGCATAGTCCAGCATGACATTCTCCCTGTCGCCACAATGACACTGAATGAAACTACTATTCTACCGCAAATATGCGCCAAAGTCACTAGCGCGAACAATCGCGAGTTTGATATCGCATTGGGATGTCATTTATCTGCGGCGAATTCCGTGCGGTCGATGATTTCCTGTTGTTCCTGCGGAGAGAGCGCAACGAAGAATTCGCTGAAGCCTGTCTTGCGCACCATGAGCGTTCGATAGGATGCAGGATCGCGGCGCGCCGCTTCAAGTTCCTCGCGTG